>CAYGLE010000012.1:0-11612 GCA_964350995.1 uncultured Candidatus Saccharibacteria bacterium | reverse complement strand
GTTGATGGAGAGAATGCTCTACAGGTAAGGAAACGCATAGGCGATTTCATCTTTGATGTAGAAAAGTCACAAGATAATAAAAATATTCTTATAGTTTCTCATGGTAACCCAATTTGGTCTCTTGAGAAAATGTTTGGAAGGGAGTTATCTAATGATTTTACTGAGAGTGAGATGCTCCACACCGGAGAAGTTGGAGAACTTACTTTCTTTTCGTTTCCCCATAACGATAATTACGAGCTTGATCTTCATAAACCTTACATAGATGAAATTGTTTTGGTTAAGGATGGTAAAGAGTATAGGAGAGTCAAAGAAGTTTTGGATGTCTGGTTTGACTCTGGGGCAATGCCCTTCGCTTCTGAGGCGAGTTATCCAGCTGACTACATCTCTGAAGCTATAGATCAGACGAGGGGGTGGTTCTACACCCTACATGCTGTAGGTGCGATCATGGAGAAGGGTAGAGCTTTCAAGAACGTTATTTGTCTTGGACACATCTTAGACAAAGAAGGCAAAAAGATGAGCAAATCTGTTGGAAATGTGATCGAACCCTTTAATGTTATAGAGAAGCATGGAGCAGATACATTACGCTTATGGATGTACTCGGTTAATCAGCCCGGAGAACCAAAAAACTTTGACGAGAGGACGGTGGATGAGATAAATAAAAAAGTTTTCAATCTTCTAGACAATGTCTATGCTTTCTATGATTTATATAGAGATAAAAAGTTGGAGTCAGAAGATCTTGGTCGTGGTTCAAAGCATGTCTTGGATCGTTGGATACTGTCTAGACTAGATGAGCTAGTGCTTGCCGAGACAGAAAATATAGATAACTATAAACTTCTTGAACCGATAAGAGATATTAGAGATTTTATAGATGATTTATCTACTTGGTATTTGAGGAGATCAAGGGACAGGCTCAAGTCTGGAGATATTGGTGCTAAAAAGACTTTGTATTTTGTACTTAAAACAACTTCCAAATTATTAGCGCCATTTGCTCCATTTGCTTCTGAAGAGTTGTATCAAAAATTGAGAATAGAAACAGATCCACTTAGCGTGCATTTAGAGAGCTGGCCAATTGTAAAGAAAAACCCACTCTCTTTTTTTGGTTTTGGAGAAAAAAAAGAAGATTTAATTTTTAACATGATGGAGACTAGACGCATTGTGAGTCTTGGACTTCAAGCTCGTTCTAAGGTAAATATTAAAATCAGACAACCCTTAAACACTTTTGAAGTAAAGAAATTTGGATTAAAGGCCGAATATGTTGAATTGATCAAAGACGAAGTGAATGTGAAGAATGTTGTTGAAAATAAGAATCTTTCAGAAGATACAAGACTAGACATAAACATTACTTCGCAACTTAAAGAAGAGGGGGGTGTACGTGAGATTATTCGTAATATTCAAGAGATGAGGAAAGATAAGGGGCTAAAGCCTCAGGACAAGATGGAGTATGAGGTTCTACAAGAAGAAAAAGATTTGTTTATTAAATATAAGAACGAAATAGAAGAGACCACGAATGTTATTCTAAAAATTTAGAGCGATGTCTTACCATATATACACGACAAAAGGTATCGTGCTGTCTCTTATCTCAAAGAGAGAAACAGATAAAGTTGCTTTTATTTTTACCAGAGACCTCGGTCTTATTATAGGTAATGCAAGAGGTGTTAGAACAACTCGATCAAAAATTTCTCCGTTTCTCACAGAACTTTCTTTGGTAAAGGTTTCTTTGGTAAAAGGTAAAAGAGATTGGAGAGTAACAAGTACTTCCTTGATAAAAAATTTCGGTGTAGAACTTCGAGGAAGACCAAAAGCTATTCTTTCAGTTGGTCGGATATTGAAACTTGTTCATTCTATGCTACACGGGGAAGATAAAAATATTGAACTCTATGAAGAGCTGGAAAACGGGCTCATGAATTTAACAGAAAATGTTTTAGATACAGAACTTGAAGGATTTGAAGTGTATACTGTTGCCCACATCCTTTCCCATCTAGGATATTTGTCAAAAGAGGAGGCTCCTCATGACTTGGAAAGTGTTGTGAGAAGTAAAGGTAAATTTGTGTCTTTAGTGAATTCCGGTATTCATGCAAGCGGTCTTAGGTAGGGTATAATTTCTATAATGATTGAAAATAAGCATGGTCGAGGTAAAACTAGGCTTGAGGGCTTGAAAGAGAGGCTCTATTCTCGAACAAAATATAAAGTACCTGAAGATTACAGAGAGCCTATCGCTCAAAATGAGAGCGAGCCTGTACCAAGCGGATGGCAGACATCTAAAATAGAAGACATACTTCTTTCAGGCAAGATGAGTGGCGAAGGTCATCCAATAGTGAGGAAGATTTTTCTTATAGCATCACTCTTTTTTTTGTGTTCTGGGATAGCCGCTTCTCTTATCTATTTTAAAGGAGATAATTTCATATCAACTAGAAACTTAGATATCTCTGTTGAGGGACCGATAAACATAGCAGTTGGTAGCCCTGTTGAACTTGAGCTTACAATAATCAATAAAAACAATTCTATATTGGATAATGTCAATCTAAAGGTCTCTTATCCTGATGGGACAAGGGATGCTTCTGACTCCAACCAGATATTGACTGACGTGGAAGAAAAACTGAAAGAGTTCTCTCCAGGGGAGAAATTGACAAAGAATATAAAAGCTATATTTTTTGGTTCTGAAGGAGAGACAAAGACAGTAGTGGTATCTGTTGATTATCGAGTCAGGGGGTCGAATGCCACTTTTACCAAAGAAAAAGTTTTTGACTTAACCATTAGCAATGCTCCGGTTGTTGTCTCAATAACACGACCAGAGAAAGTGGTTTCTGGGGATGAGATGAACTTAAGCATCGTTGTCACAGCAAATTCGGAAGATGTTTTGCGAAATGTTATCTTGAGAGCTGAATATCCTTATGGCTGGAGTTTTAAGAGTTCGAGTTTGTCTGCTTCAAATAAAGAGAAGAATCTTTGGTCGCTCGGAGATATCTCACCTGGTGATAAAAAAACTATAAACATAAAAGGATCTTTGATTGGAGAAGATACTGAGGAAAGAGTCTTTAGGTTTTTTGTCGGTGTAGGTAAGAGTGGTACCTTAACTTTTGATACGACTTTAAATTCTAATTTTGTAACGGTGATCATCGAGCGCCCGTCGGTCGATCTGGATATAAAGCTAAACAATGATTCCTCTCAAGAATATGTGGCACCGGCTGGCAGGCAAATACAAGGGACTGTAAATTTCAAAAATAATTTATCGGAAAATCTTATAAATCCTCAAGTTGAGGTTAGGTTTTCTGGTGGTGCTTTAGATAAGGGTATGATATCGACAAAGACGGGTGGTTTGTATAATTCTTCCTTAAATAACATTGTCTGGAATGGATCAAATTCCTCAAATATTGAGACTCTAACTCCTGGGGATTCTGGCTTCGTTGCATTTGAGTTTGCTTCGCTAAAAGACTTACCCCTTGGCTCAATCAATCAAAAGATAGATCTTCTTGTAACTGTTACTGGTCGATTACAAGATTCAAACACTGATGTGAAAATTACGGAGACTCGTTCTGTTAAAATTGCATCAGAGGTAATCCTAAGAGGTGAGTCGCTCTACTCTCGTGGACCGTTCGCTAACAGAGGTCCTATACCACCAAAGGCTGAAACCGAAACCACTTACACCATCACTCTTGATGCTTCGAATACTAGAAATGATGTTCAAGATGTCAAAGTCACTGGAGTTCTCGGAGCCAATGTCCAATGGGCGGAGGAAGTCTCACCGATTGATGAGCCTGGTCTCTCATATGATGAAGCGACGAGGACTGTCACTTGGAGTCTTGGGACGTTGTCTTCTGGGGCGGGGTTCTCTTCTGCGGGTAAGGAAGTTTCTTTCAAGCTCTCGCTTATCCCATCTCAAGGGCAGATAGGAGGGGCACCGCTTCTTTTTGGTAATATTGCTTTGACTGGTTTTGATCCGTTTACAAATAGTCCTATTAGGATCACTCATCAAGCTATCACGACGAAAATTACCAATGACCCCCGCTATGTCCAGGGAGATGAAATTGTTGTAAAGTAGACCAAATGGATCAAATAATATCTTTAACCAAAAGAAGAGGTTTTATCTATCAAGGCTCTGAAATATATGGAGGTCTTGCGGGAACTTGGGATTACGGCCCCCTAGGAGTACTTCTTAAAGAGAATGTAAAAAAAGTTTGGCTTAAGATGTTTCGTGATGATCGCGAGGATATCTTTGGGTTGGATGCTTCTATAATAATGAATCCAAAAGTTTGGGAAGCTTCTGGGCATGTTGCCGGGTTTGCAGATCCTTTAGAAAACGGAGAGAAGTTTAATGTGATGTTTAAAACACAGGTTGGTGCCGGAGAGGAAGCACTCACTTCATATCTTAGACCAGAGACAGCACAAGGGATCTTTGTAAACTTTAAGAATGTTATAGATTCTTTCCACCCCAAACTTCCTTTTGGTATTGCTCAAATCGGTAAAGCTTTTAGAAATGAGATCTCACCAAGGGACTTTACCTTCAGACAAAGAGAGTTTGAACAAATGGAACTTGAGTATTTTGTAAAAGAAAAAGATTGGGAAAAATATTTTGAGGAGTTGAGGAAACTTATGCACAAGTTTGCTCTTGAGGTAGGTATAAGTCGTGTGCACGAACTTGATGTGCCGGATGGTGATAGAGCGCATTACTCCAAACGTACTATTGATTTTGAGTATGATTATCCATTTGGCAAGAAAGAGCTTTGGGGTTTGGCTTATAGAACTGATTATGATTTGAGTCAGCACACAGCATCGTCTGGAGTCAGTCTTGATTATTTAGACGAAGAAACAGGGGAGAGGCTCACACCTCACGTTATAGAGCCTTCGTTTGGGGTGGATAGGACGATACTCGCTATACTCGTCTCTACCTATACAGAAGATAGTCTTGGAGGAGAAAAGAGGGTGTATCTCAAACTTCCCAAAGAAATTGCGCCTATAAGAGTAGCAGTTTTCCCTCTACTTAAGAACAAACCAGAACTTGTGGAAAAAGCTAAAGAAGTTTATAAAATGCTAAAAAAAGAATTTGGTAATGTGGAATTTGATGACAATGGCAATATTGGTAAGAGATATAGAAGACAAGATGAAATAGGCACACCATATTGCATTACCGTGGATTTCGACACCTTAGGAGAAACCAAAGAGCATAAAGATACCGTCACTCTTCGCGACAGAGATACTGGAGAACAGAAAAGGGTAAAAATAGAAGATTTGAAAGAAGTTATCGGATAGAGTATCTTTAGACTCTATGCAATATAAGAAAGTCGTACTTCCTAATGGGCTTCGGGTGATATATGTGCCGGTGAAGGGTAATCCTTCTGTTACTGTTATGGCTTTGGTTGAGACTGGGTCTAATTATGAGAAGAAGGAAGAAAATGGCTTATCTCACTTTCTTGAGCACATGGTCTTTAAGGGTACGAAAAAGAGGCCAAGCTCTATGCACATCTCAAAAGAACTTGATGGTTTGGGCGCAGAGTCCAATGCTTTTACCAGCAATGAAATGACAGCATACTGGGCTAAGGGGGAGAAGAAGCACTTCAAAAAACTTTTAGAAATAATTTCTGATCTATATCTTAACCCCACCCTACCCACTCCTGATTTGGAAAAGGAAAGAGGAGTAATACTTCAAGAGATCTCTATGTACGAAGATCTACCACAGAGAAAAGTGTGGGAAGTTTTCTCTGCACTTTTATATGGGGATACACCTCATGGTAGGACGATCTTGGGTCCTGTCGAAAATATCAAAAAGTTTTCAAGAGAAGAATTTGAGCGTTATAGAAGTAAACACTATGTGGCTAAGAAAACGATCATTATTGTATCTGGAGACATTCCTTTAAGTGGAGTGTTGAAGGAGGTTAAAACAAATTTCGTTTCTATTTCTAATGGTGTAAAGGTAAGTAAAGAAAAGGTTAAGGAAAGTCAGAAGGTTCCTCAAATTTCTATCTTTCAAAAGAAGACAGACCAAACTCATTTGGTCTTAGGTTTCCGAACTTTTGGAGCAAAAGACAAGAGAGTGGCGACTCTTCAGGTTCTCTCTGCTATTTTGGGTAAGGGGATGTCTTCAAGATTGTTTCAAAAGTTGAGGGATGAAATGGGAGTTTGCTACTACGTAAGAGCAGGGAGCGAAGAGTTGACGGATCATGGTTCTTTTGTCATATCTTCTGGGGTTGATAGGAGTCGCGTTGAGGAAGTTGTGAAAGTTTTGATTGAAGAGTTAGGAAAGGTCAAAAATACACTAGTGTCTGAAACAGAGTTGAAGAAAGCCAAGGATTATTTAACAGGGAATTTATTTCTTCATCTTGAGACAACCGATGCTTTGGCCGAATTTTACCTAGGGCAAGAAGTGGCTCGTGGCAAGATGGATACTCCAAAAGAGATTGAGAAAGAGATAAAGAAGGTGAAAGCTAAAGATATACAGAAGCTTGCAAGAGAGATTTTTAAGAAAGAAAAGATGAATTTGGCCATTGTCGGAGAGGTTAAAGACGCATCTCGCCTAGAAAAGCTCTTGGTGATATGATTGTGAGCAAATGAAGGATCTCGAGCAGGACAAATCTTCGCAAAATTATAAGTTGGTTATAACTACAGGGAGCTGGATAAGGGCTGTTTTGGTCCTTGCTTTAGCCTTCGCCTTCTTTCTTATTAGGGATATATTTTTAGTTATTTTGGCTTCTATTGTCATTGCCTCTGCGGTAGAACCGGGAGCTATTTGGGCTAAGAAGAGAGGTTTCCCTAGATTGCCGGCGATTCTTGGTATTTATGTTTCTTCAGCGGTTATGTTTGCCGGACTCTTTTATTTCCTGCTTTTACCACTATTAGGAGAGATTTCAAATTTGATCGGACAATTCCCAGAGTATGCAAGCTCTGTCTCTGACGGGCCATCTTTTGGTAACACAATTAATTTGGTTGATGTTGTGGATCAAATCAATTCCGCACTCCTCTCTTTCTCTCAAGGTCTACTTTCTTCAGCAGCATTCTTTTTTGGAGGAGCAACAAGTTTTGTGTTGATCGTCATTTTGTCTTTCTATCTTGCGGTGCAAGAAGATGGGGTTGGAAAGTTTTTGAGAGTCGTTACTCCATGGAAGCATGAGAAATATGTTTTGGATCTATGGAATCGTTCAAGACAAAAGATTGGTTTCTGGATGCAAGGACAGCTTCTTATGTCGGTTATTGTGGCTGTACTTGTCTATCTAGGACTCTTACTTTTTGGTGTGCCTCACGCGCTACTCCTCTCTCTAGCGGCAGGTCTTTTTGAAATAATTCCTCTCTTTGGTCCTATTATCGCGGCTATTCCGGCTATATTTATTGCCTTTAATGATGGAGGGACAAGTTTGGCGCTTCTTGTTGCCGGTTTGTTTGTCATCATCCAGCAGTTTGAGAATCACCTCATTTACCCCTTGGTAGTAAAGAAGGTCGTGGGTGTGCCACCTATGGTATCTATCTTAGCGCTTCTTATCGGTGCAAAGCTCGCAGGATTTCTTGGAATGTTAGTTGCTGTTCCTCTTGCAGCCATCCTTATAGAATTTATTTCTGATCTAGAGAAAGAAAAGTCTCAAAGAACATCAGAGTTTCCGAATGAAAGAAAATAAAACTTTCTACATCACCACCACACTTCCTTATGTGAATGCAGATCCGCATATTGGTTTTGCTATGGAGATAATACAGGCGGATGTGATAGCTAGATGGAAAAAGTCTCAAGGGCATGAAGTCTTTTTCAACACAGGCACCGATGAGCATGGTCAGAAAATTTTTGAAGCTGCTACAAAAGTAAACGAAAAAGTTGATTTATATGTAGATAAGTATGCTCAAGAATTTAAAAAGCTCAAAGAGAATCTCGGTTTGTCTGATGATTTAAAATTTGTTCGCACAACAGATGATCAGCATATAAAAGCAGCTCAAGAATTATGGAGAAGATGTAAAAAAGATATTTATGAAAAAGAATTTGAAGGGCTCTATTGTATAGGATGCGAAAGGTTTCTATCTACTAGAGATATTGTTGATGGTAAGTGTGTGATTCATCAAACCGAGCCACAATTACTCAAAGAGAAAAATTGGTTTTTCAAATTTAGTGAGTATCAGGAGAAATTACTTAAATATTTAGAGAATTCGGAAGTGATTATACCAGATTGGCGTAGAGAGGAGGCTATTAATTTTGTTAAAGAGGGTTTGGAGGATTTTAGTATTTCTAGAGATAAAAATCGGCTTTCTTGGGGTATTCCAGTACCAGAGGATGATACTCAAGTTATGTATGTGTGGTTTGACGCACTCACAAGTTATATTTCTACTTTAGGTTGGCCGGATGAAAAAGGGGACTTCAAGAAGTTCTGGCAAGAAGGATATACATTACAGATGGCGGGTAAGGATCAGGTGCGTTTTCAGTCGTTAATGTGGCAAGCAATGCTCATGTCTGCAGATATCAAAAATACTGACAAAGTTTTCTATCATGGATTCATCAATTCTAACGGTCAGAAGATGTCTAAGTCATTGGGTAATGTCATTAGTCCATCTGACATGGTTAAGAAATATGGCACTGACAGTACACGTTATTTGCTTCTTCGACATGTAAATCCGTTTGAAGATACCGATATAACTTTGGACAGACTAGATGAATGGTATGAAGCGGATCTTGTTAATGGGCTTGGAAATTTTGTTGCTAGGGTGATGAAATTAGCAGAAAGTTATCTTGATAAACCCATTCTACCCTCATACGATGAAGTATTGATTGATGAAAAACTAAAAGAATTTGATTTTAAGGAAGCGCTTGGTTTAATTTTTGGAGCCATAGGAGCTCTTGATCTAGAAATTCAAAATAAGAAACCTTGGGAGACTAAAGACAAAGCAGTCATTACTAATCTTGTGAGACATTTGACTCAAATCACAAATACATTAAAACCTTTTATGCCAGAAACTTCAGAAAAAATACTCGAAGCAATTAAAGAAAACAAGAAACCAGAAAATCTTTTCCCACGATTAAATGCCTAGATATTTTGATATTCATTCGCATCTAAACTTCAAAGATTACGAAACAGATCTAGACGAAGTTATAGGAAGGCTTAAAGACACAGACACTTATACTATTGTTGTGGGGACGGATTATGAGACTTCCAAACAAGCTTTAGAGTTGGCAGAGAAACACTCTGGTATATATGCATGCATTGGGATCCATCCAGTAGACAAGCCTGCAAGAGTTTTCGACAAAGCCCAGTTTGCTGAATTGGTTAAAAGTTCAAAGGTGGTGGCTGTGGGGGAGTGTGGTATGGACTTCTATCATACAAAAAAGGAAGACGATTATGACAGACAGAAAAAACTTTTTTTAGATCAAATCAATTTTGCTTTGGAGTACGATAAACCTATCATGATCCACACGAGGAACGCCTACGAAGAGATTTTGGAAATTCTTGAGCCTTTGAAAGAAATGCATGGAGATAATTTGCGAGGGAATGTGCACTTTTTTGCAGGAGACTTAGAGGTTGCGAAGAGATTTGTAAATATCGGTTTCACCCTCTCTTTCACAGGAGTTATTACGTTCGTTAGAGATTACGATGAGGTAGTAAAAAACATTACTCTCGCATCTATTATGTCTGAGACCGATGCGCCGTATGTTGCTCCGGTACCACACAGGGGGAAGCGCAATGAGCCGATCTTTGTGAGTGAAGTGGTAAGGAAGATTGCTCTGATCCGAGGAGAACCTTTAGAAACCGTCCAAAAAGCTTTAATTGACAACGTTTTTAAGCTATTTCGAATTTCTCCTTGACATTTAGCATCTTTTGTGATAGTATATAAAAAGATGAGGTAAGAAGTGAGGAGTACCTTTAAAAATACACCGCATACCCCAACCACCTTGAAGGAGGCTCAATGAGCCCGACACTCGAAGTGAGAGGCAGTATCCCGGAGATCGTGAAGAACAAGGACGGTCTCTATGAAGGGAATCTGGAGTATTACCTCCAGGTCTACTTCAGCGAGGCGAGGAATCTCTGCAACGGATATCACAACTTCCGGCACACTTGCCACATCCTGTGGCTGTGTCACTCAGCGTGCTACTTCTACCGCTTGGAGAAGAAGTTTTCCAAGCGGGACATGAGGAATCTCCTCATCGCAGCGATCTTCCACGACTTCAACCACACGGGTGTGGTTGGACCGGACGAGAAGAACATCGAGCTTGCTCTCGAAGCTCTCCGGAAGTTCATCCTTCCAGAGGACGAGGAGTATCTCGAGGAGATCACTCGGATTCTCAAGGGGACTGAGTATCCCTACAAGGTTCCAACCGAGAAGATGGATCTTCTGGTCCAGATCATTCGCGAGGCCGACACCAGTCAGTGTCTCACGGTGGCGTGGATCCAGCAGGTGGTCTTCGGTTTCTCGACGGAGTGGAAGAAGACTCCTCTCGAAGTGCTCAAGATGCAAGAGCCCTTCCTCTCGAGCCTCAAGTTCAACACGACTTGGGGGAAGTCGATGTTCCCGAGCAGTTTGGTGAAGGAGAAGATCAGGGAAGTTCAAGATCTGATCGACGTCCTCGATCCCAAGAAGAAAATCGCTGCCTAGAGTTTTTAGGTCAGTACAATCGCCTCATCGGTAACAACTGGTGGGGCGATTTTTCTATATATTGCTTATAAAGAGCTCAAATGATAGGGTAGTGTGACCTCTTCTGTATCCCGCTAAAGCGGGACTGAGGTAATTAATAGTTAACAACGTTACCATGTCCACTACAGAAGACCACAAGGAGAAGAATGCTTACGAACTTGGGTATTTAATACTTCCAAGTATCGCCGAAGATGATCTTTCCTCAGTGGTCGACACTATAAAAGGAATTATAAAAAAGTTTGGTGCTGATGTGTCTGCTTTCGAGAATCCAATTAAAATTGATCTTGCTTACACAATGTCTAAGACTATTGGAGCAAGAAAGTATGTTGCCGACGAGGCTTACATCGGTTGGGTAAAGTTTTTGGTCTCAGGAACTTCTGCGCCAGAGATTAGTGAAGCGGTAAAAAAACTTGATGAAGTTCTTCGTTTCCTCTTGATAAAGAATCCTAAAGATACTGGTTTTACTTTTGCCAAAGCACTTGAAGCAAAAGAGAAGAAGATAAGGGAGTTAGAGGAGGAAAAAAATGCGGTTTCTGAACCCTTAGACCCTGTCGATAGCAAGATAGAAAAAGTGGTAGAATAGGCTCATATGTATCTAAACAAAGCTCTAGTTATAGGCAACCTAACTCGCGACCCAGAGATGAAGTCTTTGCCTTCAGGGGTACAGGTTACATCCTTCTCTGTTGCTACAAATAGAGTTTGGAAGGATAAAAATGGGGCAAAACAAGAGTCTGTGGATTATCACAACATTGTTGTCTTCGGAAGACAGGCAGAGACAGTCTCTCAATTCTTACGCAAAGGGTCATCGGTTTTGGTTGAAGGTAGAATGCAGACAAGAAGTTGGGATAGTCCAGACGGAAAGAAGAACTACAGGACAGAGATAGTGGCCGATAGAGTGCAGTTCGGACCTCGTTCATCTGGCGGATCGCAGGTAGCTAATCCTCCAAAGTCTAATGAAAAACAAGATGCTCCTCCAATGGAAACTATCGATTATCCAGAAGAAAGCATTAACCTAGATG
>CAYGLE010000011.1:0-11707 GCA_964350995.1 uncultured Candidatus Saccharibacteria bacterium | reverse complement strand
GGGTGTTCTCCTTCTTCTTGATAGCTTCTCCCTCGCCTTTTGAAGCAGCGATGATCTCTTCGGCAAGTTTCTCATGCATTGGTTTACCCTTCTTGTTGCGAGCAGCATCGACTATCCATTTCATAGAAAGATATTGTCTACGCTCTGGACGAACCTCTCTAGGAATTTGGTAGTTAGCCCCTCCAACGCGTCTAGATCTTACCTCCATGGTTGGACCAGTGTTCTTCAAAGCAGTCTCGAAAACTTCTAGAGGGCTAGAATTTTTGGTTTGCTCCTTTATCTCATCCATAGCTCTATAGACAACTCCTCTGGCAGTAGTCTTTTTACCCTCGAGCATCACATAGTTTATAAACTTAGCAACTTTCTCAGAAGCATAAACTGAATCTGGGGTAATCTTTGGTTTGGCTTTTAGTTTTCTTCTCATTACTTTTTATTCAAAATCTTATTTTGCCGCTTTAGGTCTCTTTGTACCGTATTGGCTTCTACCTTTTCTGCGCTTCTCAACACCTTGAGTATCCAACACTCCGCGGACAATAGTGTAGCGAACCCCAAGGTCCTTAACGCGACCACCTCGAAGTACAACCACCGAGTGCTCTTGAAGATTGTGACCTTCTCCAGGGATATAAGCTGTAACCTCTTGACCGTTAGTAAGACGTACACGAGCGATCTTTCTTATAGCAGAGTTTGGCTTCTTGGGAGTTTTGGTGGTCACCTTGATACATACACCACGTTTAAATGGGGAGTTGAAAAAGACTGGGCGGTTTTTGATAGTGTTGAAGCCACGCGTCAAAGCTATCGCTTTGGATTTGCGAGATGACTTCTTGCGATTTTTTCTTACTAACTGATTGATTGTCGACATTATTTACAAAAACACCCCCTTCTGGGAGAACCATACTCTATCTTATATAGATAAACCGGTCAAGAAAGAGAAAAGTGTGGAAACAATTGGAGAAACAAGGCTCCAAGCAAAGAAAATAAAGAGTACAACGAGCAAAAGTCCGTATCTCTCAAAAAAATTCCTCAAACGATAGATTTTCTCTGGGAAGACGGCAAAAAGAAGTTTTGACCCATCAAGAGGAGGTATAGGCATTAGATTAAAGATAGCTAGAAGAATGTTTATATAAACAATAGAAGCGTTAATAGCAACAAAAGGTGAGGAAATGTCGGAAGAAAACCTAATAAGAATAGAGAAGATAACAGCAATACAAATGTTTGAAAGTGGACCAGCCAAAGCCACAAAGGCTTCCGGCCACCTGCCAGGTTTTAGATTATAAGGATTGTAAGGAACGGGCTTTGCCCAACCAAAGATAAATCCACCAAGAAAAAAGGACAGGGTTGGCACAATAATAGAGCCGAATTGATCTATGTGTTTAACAGGATTGAGAGTAAGTCTCCCCTCATACTCAGCTGTCTTATCGCCGTAAAAGCGAGCGGCAAAGCCATGAGAGACCTCATGAACAACAACGGACATAATGAGAATCGCTATTTGGAAGATGAAATCGAAAGGCATTGGCGAATTATACCAATTATGTTAGAGTAATGCCCACTATGGCAAGAATTTGTCCAGTAAACAAAAAGGGTTCTATCATGGGCGGAGGCTACTCCAACAGAACTCGTGCTACCCAATTTAACCCCACAGGTATGGTGCGTAAGTACCCCAACCTCCAAAAGAAGCGTATCTATGTGCCAGAACTCAAGAAGACAATAACCCTTACCCTCTCCACTCGCGCTATAAAAACCATCAACAAGCGTGGCGCTCACTCTGTTCTTAAAAAAGCTGGGGTTATTTAATTCACTCCAAGAGTCTCCCCGTCTGTTTCAAATTTTATTGTGCCCATTTCAATAGTAGAGATTATCTTTGATCCAACTTTGTTTAAGATATCTAAAGTATCTTTGTGCGGATGACCATAGCGATTGTTTTTACCTGCCGAGACAACCGCATACTCCGGGGAAACGACCTTAGCATAAAGAAAAGAGGTGGAAGTTTGGGAGCCGTGATGTCCTGCCTGAAGAACATCTGAATCCAACACATTCTCTCCCCAAGCGATCATCTTATATTCAGAATTTTTTGTTGAGTCACCTGTGAGTAAAAAACTTTTGTTTCCATAGACGAGTTTGGCTACAACCGAGGCATCATTCGTCTCCCAATTAGAAACATCTTGGTTGGGAAATAAGATCGTAAGCACTACTCCAGAACCCAAATCGAGGGTCATCCCTCGTCTAGCTAAAATTTTTGGAACTTTTTCTTCATCCACCGATAGTCTTAAAGCATCGTCGACCAGATTATCCGACTCTACCCCCGGCTCGATAAAAGCACCGATATCGTATCTTTTAAAAACCTCTATCAACCCCATAATGTGGTCGGAATCCGGATGCGTGGCCAAAACTACATCTATTCTTTTGTCACCAAATGGCAAAACTTTACCAAGCTCACTCAAAACTTTTTTATCCGGTCCACCATCGATAAGAACCCTGTTACCATTCGGAGACTCTATAAAGATAGAATCTCCTTGTCCTACATCTAAAAAATAGACACTCAAAAGATCGCTTTCTTTGTTTGCAAAAACCAAAGACCAGACAGAGAAATTGGCAAATATAAGGATAGTTACAACCGTCTCCCTCCATCTAGATCTCCACTCCATCATCCATATAGTATAATTCTTTATATATGAACAAATTTGAAGAAAAGAAATTTAAGATACCAGAGCTTAAGGGGATATCAAAGAAGACTATAGACGAGCATTTTAAGCTATATGCCGGTTATGTGAAGAATGTGAACATATTACTTGAGGGTACGGTATATGACCGTCGCTTTCCTTTTGAGTTCAACGGGATGCGAAATCATGAGGTCTACTTTGACCATTTTGTAGGTGGTGCCAAACCACTGAAGGAAGATAGTGAGTTCGCAAAGCTGGGATTTGATCTTCTTAAGTTTAAAGAACTTGCTCTTATACGTGGTGTGGGTTGGGCTATGCTTTACTACGACAAGAACACGAACCAGCTCATTCAAGCTTGGGTAGATGAGCAGCACCTAGGACAACTAAACGGGCTCTCCCCAATCCTCGCTCTTGATATGTGGGAGCACTCATACTACCTCGATTACACCCCCGCAGAGAAAAAGAATTATATTGAAGCCTTCTTCAATAATCTAAACTGGCAGACTGTTGAGGAAAACTTCTTAAACGCCAGATAAGAAAGACTAGCGCTACATACATCACCAAACTTCCCCAGAGCGGGAAGTTTTCTATTTCTAATAGGGCAAAAGATAATCCCCCTAAAGACTTTGATACAAAAAGCACCCAAGCAAGTAAAAGATGAGAGATGAAAGCTAAAGGCCAAGCTAATATGTTTGAAACAAAAGCAATAAGCGTAGCGATGAAACCTATAAGCATTACCAAGGGCAAGATGGGTAGGATCAACATGTTTGAAAGCAAAAACACGAGTGAGAAATTGCCCATATTGTATAGAAGATAAGGTAGAACAAAGATTTGAGTAGCTAAAGTGGTTGAAACAATACTTCTAAAGCCAAATTTTTCTGGAAGTTTATAAAGATATCTCTCTAAAACAGGTGTCCCATAAACAATTCCCAAAAGAGCAAGAAAGGATAATTGGAAGGATGGATCGAAAACCAAATACTTCGGGTTATACATAAGCATAAAAGAAGCAGTAAAAAGAAGAATGCGAGGTTGCGAAGCTGGCCTACTCATAATTTTCCCAAAAAGAAGCAGAGTTACCATAATAGCTCCACGCACAACCGTAGCCGAAGCACCAGACATCAAGGTAAAGAGGATGACACCAAAGATAGATATGACGGCTGATCTTCTTGAACCCAAAAATCCAAAAAGTAAAAACAAGAACTCCGCAATAATAGCGATGTTGTAGCCAGAGAGCACTACTATATGTACGACCCCTGCTCTTCTAAAATCTTCTAGAATATCTTTAGGCAGAGCCTGCTTACCAGAGACAACGAGTCCTGAGAATAAGCTTGATTCTGGTTCGGGTAAAATATTTTTTATTTTCTCGGTAAAATATTTTTTGGTAGAAAGCAGACTCTCTATAGTAAAGTTTCCATTATGGCGAGAAACCACTTCCACCCCAGCTCTATCCATTGTATGGAAGATGTCGTCTTTGGAAAGATACTTAGCATAACTTCCATTTTTCACCACTTTTGCACCACCTTCCAAAACCACCTCGTCGCCATACGAAACCTTGTTCAACAAACTTGTAGTGATCAAAACTTTCTCCCTATTTTGAGTTCTCACCACAAAGCGAATATCGGAATCCCTCTCTTCCGGTTCACTCACTACGACTCCTCTATTTTCAGGGATCGAGAGTTCGTGAAAATCTTTTATAGCAAATCTAAAAGCACCGAAAGCAAAAGTGAAAATAAAAACAACCAAAACAAGAACTTCTGTGGAAACAGAACCCTTCAAAATCTTATACAAAAGATAAATTGCCAGAGCGACAAAAGAAAGTAGGACACAGATTAAAGGATGTAATAAAAATAAAGAAGAAACAAAAATTCCAAAAACAAAACCCCAAAGAGCTGTGAGGATAAGAAGATTACGCTTGTAGATTGATTGTATATGTTCCACGGGAGCCAGAATAAAGATCTTGAGAGAGTCTATCGGCAAAGCGGGTGGCTATCTCATCACATCTTTCGTTGGCCTCATTGCCAGAGTGCGCAACTACATACTTCCACTCAATGTTCTTTCCATTTGAAGCAGAGAGTAGATCTTTCCACAAATCTTGATTCTCTACCGACTTCCTTGAAGCTGTTTTCCAACCATTTTTCTGCCAGTTACTCACCCACTCCGTTATACCCTTTATCAAATACTCAGAGTCTGTATAGAGAGTTACTTCCACACCTTGATCCAAAGTTTTGAGTGCCTCTATAGCAGCGGTCAGCTCCATTTTGTTGTTGGTGGTATAGGGGTCAAAGCCCCCAATTTCCAGCACCTCAAACTCACGAGCAATGATAGCTCCCCAACCTCCTGCCCCCGGGTTCCCCCTTGCTGACCCATCGGTAAAAATAATTATCATCGATCTATAATATCAAAAAAAGAAAAACCCGATGCTACTTAGCATCGGGCAATCTGACCTTCATCTGGAGAATCTTCCGGAACATCCTTCCGATCCCCAATGCAATTGCTAGCACAAGGAGAGCAAAACCGATAAGGAGACCCACCCCAATGGAAATACTGATCCCTTTGGTCGACGAGTCACTCAACATGTAGGAGTCGTTCACGAGAGATCACTCCTCAAGATGGGGTTAGTACGCCTGTCTAACTTTTATTATATACACAAAATACCTTATTTGTCAATAGATGATAAATTAGATATGTAGGTCAACGATCCTCAAACGTAGATCGGGACGGCCGAGGAAAAAAGATTTTTCCAAATGAGCAAATACACTACAGTGAGAAAGACTAGGTTCTAGATTAAAGTTTTCCAAAGAAGAAAAGAAAGAGATCGCTTTAATGTTAGGTGAGAAAGTGATCTCGAGATGATCTTTGGATTTGCCAAATTGTTTAACTGATTTTATCTCTGCATTAGAAATACTAAAAATTGGTTTTTGATTACCTATACCGAATGGAGCAAGGACTGAAATGGTCTTGTATAGATCTTCGCAAACATCTTTTACACCTATCTCAACTTCAGTATCTTTTTTAATTTCAGACATCTCTAATTTCTCAAGAGCTTGGGAAAGATTTTCTTCAAGCTCTGTTAAATTCTTAAGATCAATAGAGAAGCCCCCTGCCCCTGCATGACCACCAAATTCCAAAAAATTTTTACTACAAGCGTTCATCAGAGCAAATAAGTCATAACCATTATAGGAACGGCAAGAACCTTTTAGTACACCATCACCATCCCTACCCCAGACAAAAGCCGGTCTTTCAAACTCCTCTACCAAAGAATTCGCAACAAGACCGAGAAGCGCTGGTCGCCACTCTGGGTTACCCACCACCAAAACTTTTGCTAAACCTCCTCTTTGCAACACATGTTTCTTGGCTTCTTTGACGATTGATGCAACCACGCCCTTCCTCTCATTATTTATCTCTTCAAGATGAAGGGAAAGAGTAAGAGCTTCTTTGGGATCAGAAGTAGCTAAGAGGTTAAAGGCGTCTTCAGGTTTACCCATACGAGAAGCGGCGTTTATCCTAGGAGTAATCATAAAAGCGACATCGTCTTCTATAAGATGAGACTGCGACATGTTTAATCTTTTGCAAAGAGCTTGGATACCCGGTCTTGGAGATTTCCTCAAAACTTCCAAACCAAACTTGGCTAAAATTCTATTTTCTTCTACCAAGGGCACCATATCGGACAGAGTAGCAATAGCAACCATATCAAGAGACCACTTCTCTATCCCTCTCTTCAAACCAAAATCATCTTTGTCATAAATAGCTTGCACTAGTTTATAAGCAACAGAAGCGCCGCAAAGTTCTTTAAATGGATAATTTGAGTCAGATCTTTTTGGGTTAACTACGGCGTAAGCTTTTGGTAACTTTTTTGACTCGTGGTGATCGGTGACGACAACATCGATACCTTTTTCATTCGCGTACAAGACCTCTTCTCTGTCAGCTGTGCCACAATCAATCGTTATTATAAGTTTCGCATCTCTTTTGACAGCTTCATCTATCGCCTCCTTACTCAAGCCAAAACCTTCATCGTGCCTATGGGGTATATAGAAAGAAACTTTTTCATACTTTATACGTTTGAAAAAATCAGAGAGCACCACTGCTCCCGGTATCCCATCTGCATCATAATCGCTGAAGACAAAAACATTTTCTCCTCTCTCTATAGAAAGCAAGACTCTATTTCTCGCCTTCTCCATATCTGGCAAAAGAAGAGGGTTGTGCAAATTCTCGTATTTTGGGTTTAAAAAATCTTCTTCCTTTTCTTTAGTTACCCCTCTTTGGTAAAGCAATTTTTGAAGAATCTCTGGAAAATGCATTGTGTTATTATACCTTTATGAATCATAGACTCGAAAAGGGCTCGATAGTAGAGGGGTTGGTTGCTCTCTTAGCTTTAAGTATCGTCATATTTGTCATATTGATACCCAAAAGTACTAGGCAAAATTATGTGGATAAAAATAGTTCATTGAGAGGAGACAGCTACTCACAAGACCTTTTTGGAGAGAAAGTGGCGCCTTCAAAAACCGCAGGCACAGGGACAATCAAAGTGAGTGTCGGAAATGCCAAATACACCAGTGACCCAATGGAAGAATATATTTATATAGAAAATAGAGGGAAAAATCGTGTTGATATAACTGGTTGGAGGTTAGAAAATGCGAAATCATCTAGAAGGTATGTGGTCGGAAGTGGGTTTACTCAATTTTCTTCAGATGTAGGCATAATTCCTCAAGGAGCAAAGATCATCTCGCCATATGGAGGAAGTAGTCTTCAAAACATAATCTTAGAACCCGGTGACCGCGCTTCAGTAGTTTCAGGTGGGCCAGGAAACATTAGTCCTTACAACGTTGTAAGTTTCAAAGAAAATCTTTGCACCGGATATCTTGAAGAAGACTACACCTTCCCTTCTGGACACGAGATGAGTTGCGTGAGACCTGAGTTAGAGGTGGGCTTAAGTGGTTTAGATAAAGAGTGTAAAAATTTTATAGACACTCTTAGAACATGCCATACTCCAAAATATGAAGGGCTTGATAGAGACAGAGAAAGGTGTAGAGGTTGTGTAGATGGTAAAGAGGGGTTGTCTAGTATGTGTGTGGAATACATCCAAAAACATTTTAGCTATCCATCTTGTCTTGCAAACCATATGAGCGACAAAGACTTTGAAGGAAATGTCTGGCATATATATCTACATAGACCGTGGGAAATGTGGGCTGACTCTGATGAAACTATATACCTCTACAACTCAAAAGGAGAGCTCATAAGCACCACCTCTTATTAAGATGAAAGAAGAAAACTGTATATTTTGCAAAATCGTAAGCAAAGAAATCCCTGCAAATCTTTATTATGAAGACACCGATTTTATAGCCTTCTTAGATATCAACCCAGTGTCTCGTGGTCACACTCTCCTTGTACCAAAAAATCATTATCGATGGTTTACCGATCTACCAGATGATTTGTATAACAAAATGTTTCAAACAGCCAAGGTTTTATCTACAAAAATCAAAGATGAGTACGGGGCAGATTATGTTCGTCTAAGTATTGTCGGCAAAGATGTGGCGCATACACACATACACTTAATCCCACAAAAAATGACAGACCAAGGACCCCAAGCCTAACCTAGCGCCTCAATGCCTGGCAGTGTGCCATTCGCCAAAAAGTCTAGCATCGCGCCTCCCCCACCTGAGACAAAAGTAAATTTATCAAAAACTCCAAGTTCTTTTATGGCTGCTAGAGTATCCGCTCCTCCCACTATCACCTCTTTTCCACTATGAGCGAGCATTTGAGCCAAAGCAAGGGTCCCCTTCGTGTAACCGTCTTCATATTTACCAAGCGGCCCATTCCAAACAACAAACTCGGACTTGTCGATTTTTTCCTTAAGTATATTGAGGTTTGCCTCATCTGCATCAAAGGCAGAAATGTCCCCTATTGGAAGAGTTATCTTTGGTAATTTACCAAAACCCATTTCATCTGCTGGTTTAGCGTTAGCTCCAGCTATAAATATGTCGTCAGCGATCTCTTGAAACTTTTTAACCAAAGGAAGCTTCGTCTCAAATTTAGCTCCCCCAAGAATGAAAAGAAATGGATGCTTGGGTCTAAAGGCTTTGGAAAGGTTCTCTACTTCGTTTATAAAACTTATACCAGCGAAACTCGGTAAAATTTTTGGAAGTTTCACTATTGAAGCATGTTCTCTGTGAGAGACAGAGAAAGCTTCGTTCACAAACAAATCCTTACCAGAAGCTAGCTCCTTAGCAAATTCTTCTGAATTACCCTTCTCACCGGGGTTATCTCTTAAATTTGGCAAGATCTCTATACCATCTGGCACAAAACTCTTAAGTAAATCTGTCGATAAATTTTCTGGCTCAAGGTGTGTGGCTATAGACACATAAGCTCCAGCTTCCTTAAGAAATTTTAAAGTTTCCATGCTTCTCTCTATGCGCAGATCATCTCTCACTGCTCCGCCAACAATTGGTACATTCCAATCTACACGCACAAAAACTTTTTTTCCTTTAAGATCTGCAATTTCTTTGATCGATTTCATGAAAACTTATTTTATTAAAGATTCGGCTATGGAAACAAAGGATTTTGAGTTAAGAGAGGCTCTCCCAATAAGAAAGCCTTTGATACCAGTATTCTCAAAAAGTTCTGATGCATTATCTTTATCAACAGAACCACCATACAAAACGGCTATGCTATCAGCAATTTTTCTACCAAACATTTCTGTCAAAACTTTTTTTATAAACACCACCATTTGAGAGACCTCATTAGGTTCCATGGCGCCTTTGGAATTTTTTCCTATGGCCCAAACCGGTTCATAAGCAATAATGATCTTCTTAGCGTCCTCTTTTTTCTTCAATCCATCTAGAGAACTTCTTATCTGTTCATTCAAAATTTGAAAATAATTACCGTCTTGATCGTGATTTTCCTCACCAACACATACTAGGGGGGTAATACCCTTACTCAACGCCATCCTTACTTTTTCAGAAACTATTTTGTTTGTCTCACCAAGTTTCCTCCTCTCACTATGCCCTATTATAGAAAGTTTCACTCCAAGACTTTTAAACATATCTATCGTCACAAGCCCAGTATGAGTGCCATCTGGAGATATGGTTATATCTTGAGATGCTAGATTGGCAAAATTTTTAGACTTCTCCTTCGCTATCTCTAAAAAAACTGTTGGGGGAGCAATATATGTAGATACTTTTTTAAGTTTACGACTATGACGACCAAGACTACTTAAGATAAGTTTCGCTTCTTTTAGAGTTTCCGGATAATTCTTCCAGTTTCCAACGAGTATAGCCTTCATGACAGTACTACATTATAACGGAAAAGGCTTTAGTTTGTCTCCTTCCAGCTATCAAGTTGCCAACCGCCAGATGGACCACTATTGAAGACTGCATCAAGAAGACCTTGAGTATAGGTGAGGACCGTATTGTTGCCTAAAGCTATTGTTTTAGCCGTAAGAGAGCGTACATTGGCATTGTTACCCATGGCAATAGTGCCATTTTGAGCATAAAGGATAACTTCGGTTGTATTGCCATTGCCTATAGATATAGCATTTGAGGCTGAACTTTGAGAGAGCATTATAAGGTAGCTCCCTGTCGTGCCGGAACCAGCTAAAGTTACATTGTTATTCAAAGTTATAATGCCATCACTCATTACAATACCTCCAGAGACTCCATAATTTGAAGTCAGTCTAATAGTAGCGTCATTGCCAAGAGTAATATTACCTGTGACATAGATGGTGCCAGTAATAGTAAGACTAGAGAAAGCATCAATGATCAAGTTTCCCTGAATTTTAAGAGGTCCGAGTGTGTTGCCTGCACCACTGATAGTTTTATCCCCAACAAATGTCCCCCCAGCTGCCGCATCATCTTTCCACTCTTGTATTTCTGCATCTGTTAAAGGATACCCAACAGATACTGGAATACCTTTTGAAGTGTTGCAGGATTTATTGTTTCCAGAACCAGTCTGACAGTAAAGATCCCCTGTGACATTGATACCCGTTATGCTATTGGCCCAAGCATCGCTTGTGGTTGAAGTGCCGACATCAACATTGTTTATACTACTAACCGCAACAGCTGTACCTGTAATATAGGAGCCATTCCCACCAGTGATAGACCCGTTCGAGTACACACTTCCATTAATCCCAGAGTTATTGCCAATACTAAAGCCTCCTTGCCCTATTTGAACACCATAATAGAAGGCCACTCCTTCCCCAGCGGTAAATTTGGCCTCGACCACTCTCTGACTTCCATTCCAATCTGAAGTTGCGGTGACAATTTTTCTACCTCCTGAGGTAACTGTATTTATAGAAACACTTTGACCATCAATACTCAATATCTGTCCATTGGCATTGTAAGGTAAACCATTAGATAGCCTGTATGAGACATCCTCCACCCCAGCTTCTGCTAAGAAATAGGTTTTTCTAGATTCCAAAAGATCAGCCATTACTCTCTGAAACCTAAACACCCCTCCCGACATCCCCAAAACCATAGTCAAAGACAACATCAGAAAGATAGCTACCACCAAAAGCATAACCTGACCTCCATCTCTTTTTTTCAAAAAATACTTCATATTGATTGTCTTAATATCGTCGTGCTATAAAATGTTTCTGATTTGTAAGAAGTAGATGTTCCACTCTCCAAAGTCATCTCCACTTTAATAGCCTGGTCTGTGGAAGAAGCACTCCTTCTAAAAATTAAGTTGGTTATTGATACTCCACTCTCTATCAAAGGACCCATATCAACATTGTTTTCCTTGATCCTTAAGGTGCTTGTAGCTATATAAAATTCCACACTTCTTATATTTCCAGACGCATCTCTGCTTGTGAGATAAAGTTTACCCGGATTTGTATCTAAAACACTGGTACTAGTGCTCATATCAGAAGCGGTTCTTATCTCTCTCACCATTCTATCTAAAGAAACGGTGGCTGAATTAGCTATTTTTTGGGAAGACTGTAGCCTCTCTCTTGAGTTGGACATCCTTACCAGCATACCTACGACAATAGCTGTCAAAACTGAAAAAAATGCTACATAAAAGACTATTTCTGGCAAGGAGTATCCTCTATTTTTATA
>CAYGLE010000010.1:0-11763 GCA_964350995.1 uncultured Candidatus Saccharibacteria bacterium | reverse complement strand
AAGCTGTAGCATTAGCTGAAGTCCAAGAATATGTATATGTGTCGGTTGAGGAGAGACTTAGGGTTCCATCCTGACCATTTGCCTTCACATCTACAGAAGGAGTGGTGGTAGCAGGAGTGGGAGGTGGTGGAGGTGGTGGAACTACTGAAGCAAGTTCTATAACCACAGAGTCAGAAGCGGTATTTACCCCATCGGTACAATCAATAGTAATAGTGACAGGAGATCCTGTGGTTGGGAAAAATGGATTAGTTGAATCTATACTGGCACTAGCACCACTTAGAGTAATGCCTGATAAAGGAGAGGGTGAAGATTGCTGACAAGCTGTAGCATTAGCTGAAGTCCAAGAATATGTATATGTGTCGGTTGAGGAGAGGACTACGGGACCATTAGAGCCATTAGCTAAGACATCCACTGTTGGTAAAGCCGGCAGAAGGATAATCGCAGGTAAACTGACAACGACGCTATCCGTAGCGCTATCCCCTACTCCATCTAAACAAGAAATTGAAAAGGTTGTGCTGCCACCGATTGCTGGGTAATCAACATCTCCAGGAGCAATAGTGATACTAAAATTTACCGATACTCCAGAAGTTCTTGGAGAGACCATCTGGCAAGCTGTTGCACCAGTCGTGGTCAAATCCAAACTAAAAGAATCAGTAGAGGTAGCTAGTGTAAAAGAATCTTGACCATTTGCTTTTATATCAACAACTGGAGCCGCAAAAACAAAGATCGGAAAGGAAGATGTGAGTATGATTGCCATTAAAAATGCGGCAACTGGTTTCTGCAAAAATTGTATCTTGATTGACTTAAACATTTGAAGTTCAGCAACCTTACATCTTAAAATTAAATTAGTCAAGAGTTTTTGATAAATGTCGTCTTTTTCATATTGTCTTTTATGTCCTTTATAAAAAGTAATATGTCCTTTATCAAAAATAAGCCTAGAACATGGTATTATTAGAATCCATGAACGAAAAGTTTTTGAAACCATACAATCCGCTTGACACAGAGGAGAGAATATATTCTATTTGGGAAAAGAGTGGATACTTCAACCCAGACAATCTTTTACGTACCAATAAAGGACCATTCACCATCATCATGCCTCCCCCGAATGTTACTGGGGTGCTTCATATGGGCCACGCTTTGATGCTAACGATTGAGGATATTATGGTCCGATATAAGAGAATGCAAGGATTTAAAACTCTTTGGCTTCCTGGCACCGACCACGCGGCTATTGCTACACAATCTAAAGTAGAGAAAGAGATTAACAAAAAGGAAGGCAAAAACAGAAATGATATTGGTAGAGAAGAACTTTTGAAAAGGATTGATACTTTTGCCAAAGAAAGTCACGATACCATTGCTTCTCAGGTGAGAGTGATCGGTGCGTCTTGCGATTGGTCTAGAGAAGCCTTCACCCTTGATGAAAAAAGGAGTTTCGCCGTCAACTCTGTTTTTAAAAAAATGTATGATGATGGACTTATATATCGTGGAAGCAGGGTAGTAAATTGGGATCCAAAGGGACAAACAGTAATCTCTGACGACGAGATCGTGTACGAAGAGGAGAAATCCGTCCTCTACTATTTAAAATACGGACCATTCACCATCACCACAGCACGTCCTGAAACTAAGTTTGGTGATAAATACGTGGTTATGCACCCAGATGACATTCGTTACAAGGAGTACAAGCATGGTCAAAAGTTAGAACTTGAGTGGATAAACGGACCTGTCACGGCAACAGTTATCAAAGATGACTCTATAGATATGGAATTCGGCACCGGAGTGATGACCATCACCCCGTGGCACGATGTCACCGACTTCGAAATATCAGAGCGTCACAACTTAGACAAAGAGCAGATAATCGACAAGTTTGGCAAACTACTACCTATTGCTGGCGAATTTACTGGTCTCAAAATTGTCGACGCTAGAGCAAAAATCGTTGAGAGATTGAAAGAAAAGGGTCTCCTCATCAAAGACGAACCCTACACTCACAACATCGCCACAGCAGAGCGTACTGGTGGACGCATCGAGCCACAGATAATGAATCAGTGGTTTATCAATGTAAACAAACCCATCAAAGATAGAGAAGGAAAAACTCTAAAAGAACTCATGAGAGAACCGGTAGCGAATGGGGAGATTAAGATTCTGCCAGACCACTTTAGCAAGACCTACTTCCATTGGATCGACAACCTCCGTGACTGGTGTATTTCAAGACAGATATGGTATGGACACAGAATCCCAGTCTGGTACAAAGACACAGAAGTATATTGTGGGGTAGAAGCACCAGATGGCGATGGTTGGAAACAAGACGAGGACACGCTAGATACATGGTTCTCCTCTGGGTTATGGACCTTCTCAACTCTAGGTTGGCCTGAAAAAACAAAAGATCTTGAGACCTTTCATCCAACTGATGTGCTCGAAACTGGATACGAAATACTCTTCTTCTGGGTAGCAAGAATGATACTTATGACTAAATATGTCATCGGCGAAAATCCATTTAAAACAGTGTACCTCCACGGCACAGTTCGAGACCAGAAGGGTCAGAAGATGAGTAAATCTTTAGGAAACGGTATAGATCCTATAGATGTAGCTAAGGAGTTTGGTGCTGATGCTGGTCGAATGGCTCTAATTATAGGCAACACTCCTGGCACCGACATGCGTATTTGGCCAGATAAGATCAAGGCTTATAAAAACTTCGCCAATAAAATCTGGAACATCACTCGCTTCGTCCTAACACAAGAAAGAACGGGCGAACTAAAAAGAGAGTTGGTGGAGGAATTCAACGCTTTGGTAAAAGAGACCACTGACGATATGGATAACTATCGCTTCTATCTAACAGCAGAGAAAATCTATGCATATGTTTGGCATAGATTTGCTGATAAAATCATAGAGGAAAGTAAAGGGAAAGAAGGAAATGGTGCTACCTTGTATTACATATTAGAAAATTCTTTAAAGATTCTTCATCCATTCATGCCTTTCGTCACCGAAGAAATATGGCAAGAACTACACAAAGGAGAAAAACTTTTGATGGTTGAGAGCTGGCCAAACTCCTAATGACTGACTCTGCCTCAACCTTTTATGCTTTTCTTGGTGGGACACTACCCGCAATCCTTTGGCTTCTCTTCTGGCTTAGAGAAGACAGTAAAAGACCAGAACCTAGAGGAAGGCTTGTGGAAACTTTCTTAGCTGGAATGCTTGTGGTTATATTAGTTATCCCTCTACAGAAATATGCGATCCAAATATACCCAGTAGACCCAGAGAAAAATCCATTTTCTTTCTTTTTCCCCCTAGCACTTTTGGAAGAAATATTTAAATTTCTAGCAGCTTATGTAATAGCCCTGCGTTCTATAGATGACGACGAACCGATAGACTCAATTATATATATGATCACCGCAGCTTTAGGTTTCGTAGCTTTGGAAAACGCACTATTTATATTAAACCCACTTCTTAAGCAAGATATCACCCTAGCTCTTGTCACGGGAGGAAGCAGATTCCTTGGAGCAAGTATCCTACACACCATAGCATCAGGAGCCATGGGGGTAATGATAGCTCTCTCATTTTATAAAGCAAAAAAGATAAAGATCCGCTTTGCTTTACTTGGTCTTCTGATTGCTATACTGGTACACACAGCTTTTAATGTGTTTTTATATAGAAACATAGGAGAAAGCGCTGATATCATCTTCATGACTGTTTGGATTGGAGCGGCAATACTCCTCCTCTTGTTTGAGAAAGTAAAAACAATTGCACCCTAAATCTTATACAGATATAATAAAGAGATGAATAAAAGATCTTTTTTTGAAAGACTCACAGGTGCGGTTAAGCTAGATGAAGAGTCTTTGGACATCGAACCAAGAGAGATGGTCAGTAAGGGAAACATCCTTGCCGAAGAGGAAGAGGGGGAATTGTCTATTGATGTATACGAGACCCCGACAGAGATAGTGGTTAAGACGATGGTCGCAGGTGTAAAGCCAGAAGATCTAGATGTTGCTATAAGTAGAGAGTCGGTGACTATCCGAGGAAAGAGAGAGGAAGATCGCACCATATCCAGAGAAGACTATTTCCACAGAGAACTATATTGGGGAGCCTTCTCACGCACTATAGTTCTTCCAGCCGAGATAGATGTCGATGAGGCAGAAGCTATAGAGAAATTTGGACTCCTTATACTCAAACTTCCCAAACTCGATAAAAACAGGCAAACAAAATTGAAAGTAAGAGGGACTTAATCTTTGTTGTAAATTAACGATTTTCTGATAAAATCTTGCCGATGACTCCCGAAGAAAAGCACCTTCTAGAAAGAGTGGAAAAACTTTCGGAAGAAAATAACGATATCCTAAAAGGAATACGAAGAACCACTCGTCTATCGTTTGTCTGGGGAGTTATCAAGATTGTCATCTTCTTTATCCCATTCGTTTTGGGATACCTATACCTTGAACCTTATATAGGCACGATGTCAGAGACCTTCAAACAAGCTCAAGAAGCTTTGAAGAGTTTATAAAATTGCTTGGGTAGCTCAGTTGGTAGAGCATTCCCCTGAAGAGGGAAGGGTCACCAGTTCGATCCTGGTCCCAAGCACATATTGTGGGGAAAACCCTGTGGAAAACCTGTAGAAACGTGTGGATAGCTTATGTTGGTGCTCTCAGCAGGAATCGAACCTACATCTCATCCTTAGGACGGATTTGCTCTATCCATTGAGCTATGAGAGCTTGTGGGCACTTGGAGAATATAGCACTAAGCAGGGATTCCTAAAAGATTTACCACCTTCTTCTGGTCGAAACCGATTATAAGATCTTTATCGTCTATGACGATCACCGGCACCCCGAGTTGGCCTGATTTATCCATCATCTCCTGCCTTTTGGCCAAATCGGAGGACACATCATAGTCTGTATACTCAACATTATTCTTAGTAAAAAATTCTTTAGCCATGTGGCAGAAGTGGCAGCTCGGAGTGGAATATATTTCTACTTTTTTCATAACTTGATTTTATTATCGAGAGATTATACCACCCCACCACTTTTTCCACCAAGGAAGTTTTTGAGGGGTGGTGGTTGGCTCAATTTTCGTCTCTGTTATCAAAGCCACTTGCTCCCCTGCCCTAGCGACATTGAACTTCGACTTTATCTCTCTTTCCAAACCAGCTTCGGTGTTTAGACTTTCAAGTTCTTTTATTAAGAAGATTTCTCTTTCCTCAAGTTCCACTTTCTTTTGATTCAAAATTTCAACCTCCTCAATACTTCCAGATTTTTTAGCCATTAGACCAAAAGATCCTTTAACAGATAGGATAGTGAAAATAAGAAGAATCACCAATACCGGCCAAGAATAGGCTTTCCTTCTTAAAAATTGTCTTTTACCAAATTCTTTCATGACAAATAGTGATCCTTATGCTAGCATAACTCTCACATGTTGTTCGACAAGCGACACAAACAAAAAATAAGAATCGGGTGGATCATCCTCTGTGTTTTGATCATCATCTCCATGGTCCTCCTCTACACCCCCGTCTTTTCTCTCGTCTAATTATCCGATTTTATCATCTTGAGGAAAACATCTTGAGGGATGTTCACCGATCCTCGTTCTTTCATCTTTTTCTTACCCTTTTTCTGCTTCTCTCTCAATTTCATCTTTCTGGTTATATCTCCACCATACATATGCTGGGTAACATCCTTCTTCATGCCTGAAATGGTCCGAGAAGAAATGATGCGCCCAAGAGCCTTGCCTTGAATCTTAAGAGTAAACATCTGTCTCGGTAGGATCTTAAAGAGTTTCTCCACCGCATTTTCCGCTTCTGTCTCAACCTGCCTTTTGGAAACAACTTTAGCAAAAGCAGGTACAGGCTCGTCTGCTACCAAAATATCGAGCCTTGTAACATCCGCGTCTCTTTCGTCGGAAATCTCGTAAGAAATCGAAGCAAAACCAGAAGTAGCACTCTTCAGTTTATCGAAGAAACCTCGCATGAGTTCCCGAAGGGGCATCTTAAGCGATATGGATGTTCTATCGGCCAAAGTTTTTGAATCTCCCACCTCAGCCTCGTGTTCGTAAAGTAGCTTCAATATATCTCCAAGATAACTCGGTGGAGTAATGATTTTTGCCTCAACCCAAGGCTCTCTAATACTTTCTATAAGATAATCCTCTGGGAAAAAGGATGGGGTGTATATCGTATCTTTCTTTCCGTTCTTTAAGATAATGTTGTAGGTAATAGAAGGAAGTGTGATAATGAGAGACAAATTAAATTCCCTTCTAAGTCTTTCTGAAATAATTTCAAGATGAAGCATTCCAAGAAATCCGCCACGAAATCCCCTACCTAGAATCCCAGAAGACTCTTCTTCAAATGAGAATGCCGAATCAGAAAGCCTAAGCTTCATTAAGGATTGTTTTAAGAGTGTAAAATCGTCCTGACTTTCTGGATATATTGATGCCCAAACTACTGGTCTAGCTTTTTGATACCCCGAGAGAGGTTCACGTGTATCGGAAATTGAAGAAACTGTGTCACCTACCGAAACAATCCCTGGTTCCTTAATACCAGTTACAATGTAACCTGTCTCACCCGCGCTCAAAACCTCTACCGGTGTTTCCTCCGGAGTAAAAATACCAACCTCTAGAGCTTGGAACTTTTTGTCTGCCACCCTGAAGATCAAACTATCGCCTTTTTTTACACTTCCTGCTACTGCTCGCACGAAGACAATAACCCCCCTATGATCCGAATACTTGAAATCAAAAACTAAAGAACGAAATTCTCTGCCCTCTTCTTTCTTAGGTGATGGAACTCTTTTAACAATTTCTTCCAAAAGATTTAAAACCCCCTCTCCTGTCTTACCAGAAACAAGAAGAATATCTTCCATCGAAACTCCTAAGAGAGAGATGATCTCTTGTTTTACCTCATCTACCATAGCCAGAGGAGAGTCAATTTTCGATACGACAGGAATTATGACAAGTCCAGCATCTTTGGCCATCCCAAGTGTTGTGAGAGTTTGTGCCTGTACTCCTTGAGTAGCATCCACAAGCAAGATGGAGCCTTCCACTGCCCCAAGAGCTCTTGAGACCTCGTAAGAAAAATCTATGTGTCCTGGTGTGTCGATGAGATTAAGAGTATACTCCCCAAATTTCATCCTAACTGGTTGCATCTTTATAGTTATACCTCTCTCGCGTTCAAGCTCCATAGAATCTAGAACCTGATCCTTCATCTTTCTCTTTTCTATAGTACCTGTAAGCTCAAGCATCCTATCCGCTAAGGTAGACTTACCGTGATCTATATGAGCAATGATAGAGAAATTTCTTATTCTTTCCATAGATACCAAAAGTTACACGATTTCCTGATTCTCAGCAACAACATCAACATTTTGAAATTTTTGATGTATCACCTTCCAAAACTCTCTAAGCTCTTCTGATTTAAGCATCCAAAGCACCAAAATTCCAAGCCCAATACCCAAAATACCAGCAAAAAGACCCTGGAAAAATATTCCTACAAGAGTTTGAAGATCAAACATTGAGGCAAATAAGTTAAGTCCAATATAAGACCCTAGACCAACGAAAATTGCAGAGGAGAAAGAATGGAAAAGAGTTTTATAAGTTTCTTTTGGAAACTTTCCAAAACTCCTTTCAAAACTTATCCAAAACATAATACTGCTTATTATCGTACCGATAGAAAATCCCAATGGAAGCATGAGTACAACCGTCCCAGACAAGTCACTCACCTTAAGTAAAGAACTTACAAAAGGACCGAGACTCGTCGTTGAGTAATAGAGCTTAACCGCAGTATAGGTTAAGAGGATTAAAATGATGTTTGAGAGAATACTTATAAATAAAGGTTTTTTGGTATGCCCAGCGGAATAAAATCCCCTAACAAAAAGCAGAATCAAACTTTGAGAAAGAGCTGATATTGAGAACAATGCTAAGGCTGCAGCAGTAAGTCTTGTATCAGACCAGTCAAAACTCCCAGAACCGAGAAGGACTCTGACGATTTGAGCTCTTAGCACCACAAAGAGAGCGATGACCGGCATCGACCAAAAGATAATATGCCTAAGTGTTAGAGAAACATGATCCAAAAAAGCTTTAAAATTATTATCCAAAAAGTGTCTGGAAAATGTTGGAAAAGCAGCGAGAGAATACGATACACCAATAACCGACAATGGTACTGTAGAAATATTTTGTGCAAAAGAAAAGACAGATATTGAGCCCGCTACCATAAGAGATGCTAAAGATATAAGAAAGATGCTTGCAATATTTGTCATAGAGAGAGCGAATGTCCTTGGTAAAGACAAGAAAACGACTCTTTTAATCTCATTAAAATCAAACAAAAGTTTGAACCTCGGTACAAACCCAAGTCTTTTTATAAATGGTATTTGGATAGCAACATGCAAGATTGAGCCCAATACAACACCCAAGGCAACACCTACAACACCCAAACTTTTAACTAAGAAAAATATTCCAAAGATTATCCCACCGTTATAAAGCACAGGAGCAAAAGCATAGATAAGAAACCTGTTATAAGCCTGAGTAATAGATCCAAAAAGATTAGAGAGGCCTAAGAAAATAGGAGAAAGAAGCAAAAGCCTAGAGGTAAAAACTACTTTCTCCAATGATTCTGGCGAAAAACCTTTGAACAAAACCCCAGACAAAGTCGGCATCAAGATAAAAGCTAGAAGACAAACAACTACAATAGTTATAGAAAAAAAGGAGAAAATATCGTCTACCAAATTCTTCACAGATTCTTTTCCTATTTTTTCTCTCTCAATGATGAACGGCACAATCACTGAGAGAGAAACAATCGAAGCTATGGTTACAAAGATCAGATCTGGGATTCTGAAAGACGCATAATAAATATCAAGATCTAATGATGCCCCAAAGTAATAAGCCAAGGCCCTATCCCTCACAACTCCCAAGATTAAAGAAAGTGTAGAAAAGAAAGCAAGAAGAAAAGCCGCTTGGTGGAGCTTACTCGTCTCCTTATAGAAAAAACTAAATATTTGCCGAACCATTTACTCTTCTATCAAAGTCTCTTTACTGACCTTGAATAGGAGGAGTAGTTTTGCTTTCCTCTGTAATTGAGGCTTTGTTGCCACTTATATTATCGATAGCATCTTCAATTGAAGAGTTATCTGGATTCGTCTTCTTCAAATCTTCAAGAAATTGAAGAGCCTCACTCTTCTTACCTACCCTATTTAAGGAAAGCGCGAGATAATACTTGGCGTTAGCGTATTCTGGCACAAGAGTAAGAGCTCTAACAAAAGCTTCTATGGCACCATCGTAATCTCTGTCAGAGTATTTTAGTAATCCTAGTTGGAAGAAAACTCCTGGATTTCCAGGTAACAATAAGGCACTCGTTTCGGCAGATTCTATAGCTTGGTCTAAATTATTCTGACTAACTTCAAGTTGAGAGAGGAGAAAGTATGCTTCGGCATAATCAGATTTTTTGGCTATTGCTTCTGCAATAAACTCCCTTGCTCCATCTATGTTTTCTCTATCATATTCGAGTCTCGCGAGAAGCAAAGACACTTCTGGACTAAGAGGATGCACAGCTTGTGCTGACTTGTAAGCCGCTTGAGCACTCTCATAAGCTCCTTCAATAGCAAGTGGTTTGGGCACAAGTGAGCTGTAAATATTACCAAGAGCTATCCAATTTTGATATGAAGGATTAAGGGAGATAGCGTTTTGGATGGCAGCAATACCCGCTGATAGAGAGTCTTGGAATATCCGCTGATTCTCTTCATCACTTCCCTGAGGATTGTTTATAACATTATTGACCTTAATAAGCTGAACCTGCGATACAGCAATCCAAAATGGATCGGATGGTGAGGTGGTTATGGCTTTCCCTAATTCACTTTCAACTTCGACCAAAGATCTTGTTGGAGTATTAGAGTAGACCAAAGCTCTCTGGAAGTGTGTTGCAGCTAATATCTTTTTTGCAGAGACAAAGATAAATGAACCAACACCCACCACAAGAAAGATCATTACAAGATAAGAAGCAAACTGGCTGATCTTGTTTCTATTTATCACGATCTCTTTTGGAGAAACAACACCGACAGCTTCAGTCGCCCCAACGAATAGTCCTGTCGATATAAAAGCAAGACCCATAACCACAAGAGAAGGTGGATAAAGGAAAATCCCTATCCAAAGAAAAGCAGAAGTTAGGAATGTTGAGACAAGCACAAATTTATCAGACCGGCTCTCTTGAGTCTTCGATATAGATTTGATACCAAGTCCAAAAAATAGGACCAGGAACACAGCCCAAGCCAATACTCCAAGGATACCAACCGAGGCACCAACTGTTGGCAAGAATCCAAACCCGTACAAGAAAGATAAATTCCAAAAAGGAGTGGAGTTTGTTTCAGGAGCTTTGTATTTAAGCCAATCCTTATCAAAAGTATTTGGACCAGAGCCAAGAAGTAGTTTTTCGGAGAGAACTTGTTTGGTGACGTTGAATGTAGATTTAAGATTTGGTCTGACATCAGTATTAACAACACCGCTTATACTAGAAATCCTTTCCGCAAGATCTCTAGAACCAATCTTTGGATTAACAAGAAGAAGAAGAGAGACAACGGCTAGGATAAAAGCCATTCTAACCCCAGGACGCTTCTTCATCGGTACTCCTTCTAACTTTTCTACAGTACCGAAATAAACGATAAGTATTAAGGCGAAAACTAGAACCAATCCCCAAATCGTGGAGAAATTTGTAACTACAAGCAAAAATAAAGAAACGAAAAATAGAGCCTTTACAACCAAACTTACCTTTTTGCTAAGTGGCAACATTTCTGAAGCAAATATGGTGACCAACGACAGAAGACCAAACACCATTGCTAGATCTGTCCACCCACCAACAGGGTTACCCATCCTACCGAAAAACATTCCAAGTGTTAGAAACGACCCTCCAGTCAATACCTTTATAAGCGAGAAGACCGCGACAAGTGCCATAGAAAAGAAGAGAGCAGCGACAGCGCGTATAAGTTTGGCCCTATCTCTAAAGAAGTAGACTGAAGAGAAAAATATGATCGACAAAGCCAATATAGAACCTGTCGTACCGACCTCAAGTGCATAACCAAACAAAGAAAGAACTACTGTATCGCTATTTAAAACAGCCGAAGCAATATAAATAATAGGAAGAAGTAAGGCAACTAGAAGAATCTTGGTATTGGGTAAAGAAAATCTTTTAGATTTAAAAACTATAAGAATGATTGAGGAAAAAAGTATTGCCGCTGAGACAACAACAAGCAAACTCTTTGCCAGACCAAGTGGAATAATCTGGGATGGAAAGAAGAATATGGGCAACAAGAAAATTAGTAAAAGATTCGATACAAAACCTATTTTGTTTAATTGATGCATGTCTTTAATGAACTCCAACTTGATAATGTCAGAATATTCTATCATAAACACAACACCCAACATAAAGTAGGGTGTTGTGGATGTCTATAAGCCGAATTCTGTTCCGCCTCATCGGCGGAGATGATCATTTATCTGGTCTCGACGTCACCATCGAGATCTAGCGGCACTTCCCACTTTGCATAAAGCTTCGCGGGACACGGCCTTGCATTCAGGTAAGGATTTTGCCGTTTCACTCCAACTTAATGGATTCGTCACTGTTCTCACCTCTTGGATTTACCCCGCCGAAGCGTGGTGTTACTCCAGACAGGCGTTACCTGCTACCTTTATCTGTTGGATATCGAGCTCGAAAGCTTTATCCAAAAGATTGAATGTTCGGACTTTCCTCCCCGCCGAAGCAAGGCGATCATCCGACATCTTCTAAATTATACAATAATAAATACAATCGAGCAAATAAAACAAAGA
>CAYGLE010000009.1:0-11779 GCA_964350995.1 uncultured Candidatus Saccharibacteria bacterium | reverse complement strand
GATGTAAAAAGTATTTTTGAGGAATTGAAAGCCATCATTTTGGATCTCGGTGGATTAGTGAGCGAGAAGGACCTGTTGAAGCATTTAGCTAAAGATACTTCCAACCAAAACCATATTCACTTCCTACTTGTTATTGGAGAAAGCTTTGCCAGAGAAAAAGAAGATGAAGAGTTTAAACATCGTTGGCATGTTGACCCAGATCTTTCAAAGCGTATACAAGGAGCTTTGAGAAAACTATATTCCAAGCTCTCTGATGATGAACTTGTTCTTGAAAGTGACCTCATCGATGATTTCCTAGAAGAAGTGAAGGATATGAACGATAAGTATAAGAATGAAGAGGTTATAAAACGCTGGCTTTCAATATCTAAAAAGGTTGGCAAAAATCCTTTAGGAGAGTGGGGGAGAACTAGCTCTTCCAATGTTAATGCAAAAGGCATGAGGGATTACGCCTTTTTGGTCATAAGGAAGCATGGTTCCCCGATCCATTTTAAGGAGGTTGCTAAGGCAATATCTCAATATTTTGATAAGAAGGCTCATGTTGCTACCACTCACAACGAACTTATAAAAGATCCACGTTTTGTATTGGTCGGTCGTGGTCTCTATGCACTTGCAGAGTGGGGTTATATGTCTGGTGTGGTGAAGGATGTGATAAAGAAAGTCCTAGAAAAGGAAGGACCTCTCACAAAAGAAGAAGTGATCAAAAAAGTTTTGAAGGAGCGATATGTGAAGGAAAATACAATCATGGTGAATCTTCAAAACCCAAAATATTTCAAGAAGGATAAGGAAGGACGTTTCCATCTTGTATAGACTGGTCTAGTTTGGTGTAGAATATAGGAATGTTGGATGAACTGACTTACATCTTTACCAATGAGAATGCTCTGGAGTTTTTCCACTTCGCAAGAGCCACAGCTTTTGTTTGGATTCCGGTACTTTCTTTTTTGATTTTCTATGATTTGTGGATTAGGTTAAAAAGACGAGAGTGGGTGGCTAAGCAAGGAGGGGTCTTGCTTGAAATAAAATTACCAAGAGAGCAGATGAAATCACCTGTGGGGATGGAACTTTTTTTGAATAACCTATATCAAATCGGCGTAGGGAACCTTGTTGATGTATATTTCAAAGGGAGAGTGAGACCATGGTTTTCGTTAGAGCTTGTTTCTATTGGTGGCAAGGTCAGTTTTTTTATATGGATGCACAAAGGTTTTAAGACCAGGGTGGAGTCACAGCTTTATGCACAGTTTCCTAATATTGAGATCCATGAAGCCCAGGATTACTCTTTAGATGTTACTCATAATCCGGAGAAGCTTAATTTCGGTTGGTTTGGCCAGTTCACTCTTACCAAACCCGACGCTTATCCGATAAAAACTTATATAGATTATGGATTGGATAAAGATCCTAAGGAAGAGTACAAAAATGATCCAATGGTTGGGGTTATAGAGTTTCTTGGTTCTCTCAAAAAGGGCGAGCAAGCTTGGATGCAGATACTTATAAGAGGACACGCCAAAGAAGGATTCAAAACTGGTCGGATGTTTAAAAAAGAAGATTGGAAAAAAGGTGTAGACAAAGAAATCAAAGAGATTCTTAAGAAAGCTCTTCTTAGAGATAAAGACGATAAGGAAGCTGTCGCTTCCAAACATTTAAGCGAGGGCCAGAAGGATATCATTGGAGCTATTGAGAGAACTTCTGGAAAAGTTGCTTTCGAAACCATGATAAGGACCACATATTTTGCAGAAAAAGACGTTTACAATCCTACAAACATAGGAGGAATCATAGGAGCTCTCACCCAGTTTAATTCAGGCGCCTTAAATGGATTTAGACCAAAATTTAAAGCTTCTTCCGAGTATCCTTGGCAAGATCCGTTTGGTAAAAAGAAAATAAAAAGAGAAAGAAAGTTGCTTGAGGCTTATAAGAGGAGAGCTTTTTTCGCTCCTCCGTTCAGACATTTTCATGGTTTGCCATTTATTCTCACCACTGAAGAGCTAGCCACCATCTTTCATTTCCCTGGTGGAGTAGCTGCAACACCAACCCTTTCTCGTATTCCTTCAAAGAAGGCGGAGGCTCCTGCCAATCTTCCTATCTGATACTAATGGATAAAAATCTAATTGAGGCTTTAAGAGACTGGAGATTGCGGGTGGCGGGGATTCTTTTTTTATTTACATTGGTTTTCTCTTCAGCTTTTTCTCCTCCTAGAAACTTTCCAGAAGGGGAAATAGTTACTTTAAGAAAGGGTGCGGGCTTGACAGAGCTCGCCTTAGAGCTTGAGCAAAAGAACATCATAAGATCACCCATTTGGTTTGGAATCGCAGTCATTACCTTGGGAGGAGAGAGAGCGATACAAGCCGAAGACTACTATCTTAAAAAGAAGCAGAATGGAATTGTTCTTGCTTGGAGAATGGTTTTTGGCCAACATGGTTTAACGGAAGTGAAGATAACCGTACCAGAAGGCTTCACAAATAAAGAAATTGCAAGTTTATTCGATAATAGGTTTGTGATGTTTGATGAAAAGAAGTTCATCTCTTCTGCATTGGAGGGTTATATGTTTCCGGATACATATTTCATAAAAATAAGTGCAACGACAGACGATGTTCTGGAAATGTTTAGAAAAAATTTTGAGAAAAAGGTCTCTACCTTTGATGCAGAGATAAGGAATTCTAAGTACAGTAAAGAAGAAATATTGATAATGGCCTCCATCCTAGAAGGAGAGGTTCAAACCCTTGAGGATAAAAAGATCGTGGCAGGTATTTTGTGGAAGAGGCACTCTATAGGCATGGCCCTACAGGTTGATGTAGATAAGAAGACTTACGAAATCAGAGGCTTACCTCCTAAACCCTTAAACAACCCTGGTCTCGATTCTATAAACGCAGCTCTTAACCCAAAAAGCACTGAATATTTCTATTATATTAATAGTGAAGATGGCACAACCCACTACGCTGAAACTCTAGAAGAACATATAGAAAATATCCAAAAATATCTGTAGCTTAACTCTCTTTCTTTTTATGATAGAGTCTATCTCAATGGACTTAAAAAAGAAGGTTTTTGTCGGGCTTTCTGGTGGAGTAGATAGCGCTGTGTCGGCTTTACTTCTTAAGAAGGCTGGTTACGACGTAACAGGGGTCTTTATAAAGGTTTGGCAACCAGATTTTTTGACCTGCACTTGGAGAGAGGAAAGAAGGGAGGCTATGAGAGTGGCGGGGAAATTGGGGATCCCTTTCCTTTTTTTTGATTTTGAAGATGAATACAAAAAAGGTGTAGCAGAATACATGATAGAGGAATACAGAAATGGCCGTACCCCCAACCCAGATGTAATGTGCAACAAGGAAATAAAGTTTGGAGTTTTTCTTAAAAAAGCTAAAGAGATGGGAGCGGATTTTGTGGCTACGGGGCACTATGCAAGAGTAGAGAAAAATAAAAAAGGGAAGTTTGTTTTTAAAGAAGGTGTTGAAAAGGATAAGGATCAAAGCTACTTTCTTTGGATGCTTAGGCAAGAAGATTTGGCGAATGTCCTCTTCCCTGTAGGAAATTTAAAAAAAGAGGAGGTAAGAGAGTTGGCTAAAAAATTCAAACTTCCCAATGCGAGAAAAAAAGATAGCCAAGGGATTTGTTTTTTGGGAGATGTGGATCTAGAGGACTTTTTGTCTCGCTTTATTAAGACAGGTGTGGGAGAAGTTCTAGATACAGAAGGAAAGGTTATTGGTCGTCATCGAGGGGCTTTGTATTATACGATCGGAGAGAGGCATGGCTTTGAGGTGGAAAAGAAAAAACCAGATTCCAAAGCGTATTTTGTCGTTTCAAAGGATGTTGAGAAGAATACCATTACAGTTTCCAATAATGACTTGGAAATTGAAAGTATCTTACCCAAAAGCGTCACAATAGAAAAAGAGAATTGGATAAATCAACCAAAAGGGAAATCGATGGAAGCCAGATTAAGATACAGACAAGAAAAAGTTGAGGTAGAACTTACAAATAATTTGGTACATTTTGAAAAGTCGCAAATTATAGCTCCAGGTCAATCAATTGTTTTTTATGAGGGGGAGGAATGTATTGGAGGTGGTATAATATCCTAAATGCAGGATAAATTTGCGGAAAAACAAGTGATGGTAGAAAAGGCCGATGGGACGAAAGAGCTTTTCGACCCTATCAAGCTTCATTCCTCCCTCCTTAGAGCAGGTGCAGAAGAGACCACAGCAGATGCAGTGATGACTCATATCGCGAGTGAACTTAAAGATGGCATGACCACTTCCGAGATATATAATCATGCTTTTAAATATTTGGCTGAATATGTAAAGCCGGTCGCAGAAAAATACGCAATAAGGAAGGCTCTTATGAATCTGGGGCCAACTGGTTTCCCGTTTGAAGATTTGGTGGCTGGTTTGCTTAGATCAAAGGGTTTCGAAGTTCTCACTAGGCAGACGGTTTTGGGTGGGTGTGTTCCTCATGAGGTAGATGTGGTCGCTTGGAACGAAAAAGATCTCATTATGATAGAAGCTAAGTACCACAACGAACTTGTCACCAAGTCAGATTTGAAGGTGGCCTTGTATGTAAAAGCAAGGTTCGATGATCTTAAGGCAAATGTTTATGATTATGGTGGAAAGGAAAGGAAAGTCACAAGTGGATGGCTTATAACAAATACCAAGTTTTCTTCCACAGCTATACATTACGGATTATGTCAAAAACTAGTTATGATAGGATGGAATTATCCAGAGAAAGGCAATCTTCAAGACATGATAGAAGATGATCCAAAAATTTTAGAATTAGTTATTAATCATTCCAAAACCTTATGATCGAATTTTTTCCAGTTGAATTTTTGAGGCTCATCATCGCTTTGGGTTTAGGAGTTGTAATTGGTCTTGAGAGGTCTATGGCAAGGAAGACTGCGGGTATGCGCACCTATGGTCTTGTATCTATGGGTTCTTGCCTTTTTATAATCATCTCGCAATTAGTGGTGGCAGATAGCTCTCTTTATGGTTTTGATCCAATGAGAACAGCCGCGGGTATCATCATGGGTATAGGTTTTCTTTGTGGAGGAGTGATCATCTTTCAAAATCATGAGCTTACAGGGCTCACCACAGCAGCAGGACTTTGGGTAGCAGCAGGTATTGGTATGGCTGTTGGTTTCGGACAAGAAATGCTCGCTTTCTTTACCACAGTCCTTACCTTAGCAGTCTTTACTCTCCTTTGGACACTTGAACACTTTATAACAAGAAAAAAGCGTGAATAAACTTTTTTTTGATATAGAAACTATCCCAGCGCCAGAACACGCAAGGCAGTACTTGGAGTATCTTCACGAACGCAAAAAAGAGAAAAGTGGGAAGGATACAGATTTTGAAGAATTCCTTTCTCAAACATCATTCGACGGATCTTTCGGTAGAATAATTTGTATTTGCTATGCGTTAAATGACGGAGAAGTTCAGAGCCTATCAGGTAAAGAAGATGAAGGAGAAATGTTGGAGAAATTTTGGCAGATAGTAAAAGATGTGGATTTATTTATAGGACACAATGTTCACGATTTTGACCTTCCTTTTATTATTCAGAGATCTGTAATTTTAAAAGTTAAGCCGACATGGCAACTTTTTGAAGTGCCGGGTGTTAAAAAATGGAATATGGATAAATTTTTAGATTTTGCTCGTTACAAAAGCACTCCCATCTTTGACACTATGTGGGAATGGTCTCATTGGGGAGATAGTCGCAACAACAAGGGGTTAGAACACATCGCTTTAGCTATGGGTTTTCCTACTCCTAAAGATGGTATAGATGGAAGTCGTGTTTATGAATTTTATAAAGCTGGCAAAACGGACGAAGTTATCAAGTATTGTAAAAGAGATGTAGAGACAACGCGTCTTGTCTACAGTCGTATGACTTTTGCCAATGAGTAAGACAGAGAAATTAAAAAAAATTAAAGAAGAAGTTTTAGAAATAGGGGGAGTGTTAGCAGACTTAAGACGAAAGGAAAAATATCTTCCAGTTATTGGAGAGGGGAGTCATGATGCAAAACTTATGTTTGTTGGTGAGGCTCCAGGGGAGAATGAAGCTAAAACAGGTAGGCCTTTTGTCGGTCGTGCAGGACAGCTTCTCAATGAACTTCTGACTTCTATTGATATACAAAGAGAGAGTGTTTATATAACCAACATTGTTAAAGATAGACCACCTAAAAACAGAGACCCACTTCCAGAAGAGATAGAGCTTTATGCTCCTTATCTAGATAGACAAATCGAAATTATAAATCCCAAAGTTATAGCAACTTTAGGGAGATTCTCTATGGTTTACGTTATGAATAGATATGGCTTAAGTGAGGAAGTGGGTCCTATAAGTAGTCTTCACGGCAAACTCTTCATAATGTCTTCTGGGGCAAAGTTTGTACCACTTTTCCACCCAGCTGCAGCTATATACAACCAACATCTTAAACCGGCACTTTTTGAAGATTTCAAAGTACTGAAAACTTTAATTTAGTGATATATTAGCCGAATGGAATCAAGAGAGATACGACAGAAATTCTTGGATTTTTTTGAGAGTAAGGGGCACACAATAGTCCCTTCTTCGCCTTTGGTGACGGACGATCCTTCGGTTCTCTTTACCACAGCTGGTATGCAACAATTTAAACCATATTACCTTGGTAAACTTTCGCCACATGGTCAGAGTGTTGTTTCGTCGCAAAAATGCGTAAGAACCTCTGATATTGAAGAAGTAGGAGATGAGAGACACTTAACTTTCTTTGAGATGTTGGGCAACTTTTCTTTCGGTGGATATTGGAAGAAAGAAGCTATCCAGTATGCTTATGAGTTTGTGACCAAGGAAATGGGTTTGGAAATTGACTATGTAACCATTTTTAAAGGAGAAGAGAGTGTACCAAGAGATGACGAGTCGGAAAGAGTTTGGAAATCAATTGATCCAAACATAGAGGTAAGAGAGTTTGGTCGAAGCGATAACTTCTGGGGTCCTACAGGTGAGGAAGGTCCTTGTGGTCCGACAACAGAGATATATGTGAATGGTATAGAAATATGGAACATTGTCTTTAACGAGTTTTACCAAAACAAAGACAAAACTCTAAAACCTCTAGAGGTTAAGGGGATTGATACTGGTATGGGTCTTGAGCGTTTAGTTATGGTCTCACAAAAAGTTGAAACCGTTTTTGATACAGATTTGTTTAGCTTCGCAAATTACCCAAACACAAAAGAAGGTAGGATAGTTGCAGATCATATTCGTTCAGCTGTCTTTATGATTCTGGATGGTGTTATCCCTTCAAATACAGAAAGAGGCTATGTGCTAAGAAGGCTCATCCGTCGAGCCTGCATGCATTCAAAATCTATCATGGAAACAGCGCATGAAGTCATAAAGTTTTATAACTTACAAGATGAAAAAATACTAAAAGTCTTAGAAGAGGAGGTGGTAAAGTTTTCTGAAACTCTTAATCAAGGGTTAAGGGAGTTTGAAAAAGGAAGAGATCCTTTTGTACTTGTAACATCGTTCGGACTTCCGTTTGAAGAAGTAAAGGAATTAGCTAGAAAAAAGGGAATTGAAATAAACGAGAAAGAGTTGGAGGAAAAATTTAAAAAACACCAAGAATTATCAAAATCGGGAGCAGAACAGAAGTTCAAGGGGGGTCTTGCAGGACACAGTGAGATTGAGGTTAAGTATCACACAGCCACCCACCTACTTCATCAGGCTCTTAGAGATGTGCTAGGTAACGAAGTGAGTCAGAAGGGGAGCAATATTACTCCGGAGAGACTTAGATTCGATTTTTCTTTCCCTCGCAAAATAACCGAGGTTGAAAAGGAAAAAGTGGAAGAAATCGTGAATGAGAAGATAAGGGAAGGGTTAGAGGTTCATCAGGAAATGTTGCCTAAAGACGAAGCTATAAACTCTGGTGCCCTGCACTTTTTTGATCAAAAGTATCCAGACACCGTGTCTGTATATAGTATTGGTAATTACTCAAAAGAGCTTTGTGGAGGGCCTCATGTTTCAAATATAAGAGAGTTGGGCAATTTTAAAATTATCAAGGAGGAGGCAGTATCTCAAGGTACCCGTAGGATAAAAGCTACGCTACAATAGAGTAATGAGCTTTTGGTTTTCTGAAAAATCTGGGAGTAATACTTTGGTCATAGACATATCTTCTGGAAGCACAGCTGCCGCCTTAGTCCGTACAAAAAAAGGAAGCGTGCCAGAGATAATCACTAGGACCAGAAATACATATACAAATGCGAACTTAGAAAATACTGATTCTCTAGAAAAAAATCTCTTAGTTTCTCTCAACACCTCTCTTTCCTATATAATCAACCAATTACCAACTTTAAAGAATATGGGGTATGAAAGCCGTATAGATAAGGCTTTAGTAACCCTCTCATCTCCTTGGGTCGAGTCGGATGTAAAGATCGTTGAGATTAAGGAAGAAAAAGATTTTGAATTCAACAACAAGATACTACGAAGTGTCTTAGAAGAAGAGAGGAAGAATTTTTCTTCTAAATTAGAAAATTATTTTGAGGAGGAAAGCGAAATATTTGAGTCGGCAGTAATGGATCTATATCTCAACGGCTATCCATCCGGAGAAACCATGAAGGAGAAGGTGAGAGAGGTTGAAGTGAATTTTATTTTATCTGCTTCCACCAAACAACTTTTAAGAAAAATAAAAGACGAGATAGAAAAAGTCGTCGATCTAAAGGAAGGGATTGTGATGCATAGCTTTATGTATGTCTTCTACAAAGTACTTTCTCACTCTTTTAGAAATCTAAATTCCGCTCTGCTTATAAACATGACATCAGATGCTTCGGATGTCATGTTTATAAGACACAAAGGCTTGGCCATAAGTACCGCCCTGCCATTTGGTCCAGATGTCATCACAGAGGCTCTGTCGGCAAAATTAAATGTACCCGGCGAGATAGCCCAATCCTATCTTTCTTTGTTTGCTGATGGGGTGTTGGATCAACCAACCACTGAGTCGATAGACCACATAATCACGGAGAGAGAAAACTCTTGGAAGATTATATGGGAGGGGGTTAGTAAGAAAATTGTAGACAATAGTGATGTGCCTTACTCCATCTTCCTTCTCGCTCCTTATGGCTTTGGTAAACTTGTAAAGATTTTCTTAGAAAGTATTTTTCCAGATAGAAAGATTATTCTTTTAGGAGATACAAACAAATTTACTAAAGAGTTGGTAAAAGGAGAGGAAAAAAATATTGGAGACGAAAACATATCCATACTCTCTTCCTTCTCAAATCTTATAAATTGATATAAACTTAAGAGTAAGAGTTCTAGAACACAAATAAAATATGCCAAAAAAAATTGAAGATATCATCCCTTCTGGAAGAAAATCAATAAGGAATATACCAGTCCCTATAAGAAAAATGGATTCTAAAAACGAAGTACCTAAAATTCAAGAAACACCAAAGATAAAAATTGAAGAAAGACCTAACTCCAATAGTATCCGTCCAGAGATAAAAGATCTTGCTTCTAGATATTCTAACGACTCTTTTACTCAAACAGAGGGCTCAAATCTTTCAAAGAAAAAGCTTCCAACTTGGATCTGGGTTGCAGTCGGATTAGTTATATTTATTGGAGGCTTCTTCGCTTTTTCAAATGGTGCAACCTTCTCTTACAAGCCAAAGAAAATATCTTTAGCTTTTGTAAATGATGTTTATATAGCTAAACAAAATCCAGAGAAAGATGAACTTTCCTACAGCGTTATCAAACTCTCTCTGCAAAAAGAGGTCACAGCCCCTTCAACGGGAGAGGAAAATGTTTCAGAAAAAGCCAAAGGAAAAGTGGTTATATATAACGAGCAAACTTCGCCTCAACAACTCATAAAGACAACTAGGCTTGAGAGTCCAGATGGGAAAATTTTTAGAATAGAGGAAGATATAACGATACCAGTAAAAGGAAGTATAGAGGTTCTGGCTGTGGCAGACCAAGTTGGGGAAGAATACAATATCGGGCTATCCGACTTTACTGTACCCGGATTCAAAAGTAGTCCAACAAAGTTCAAACAAGTTTTTGCTAGGTCTAAAACACCTATGGCAGGGGGCTTTGTAGGAGTGAGGAAAAAAATCTCTCCAGAAAAGCTCATAGAAATCAAAACTTCTCTAGAAGAAAGCATAAAGACAGAGCTTCTTGCTAAGGCAGGGTCTCAAGTACCGGAAGGGTTCATTATGTTTCCTAATCTAGTCGATATAAGTTATGAGTTGTTGCCTATAGAAAATAGCGGGGAAGGCCAAGCCAAGGTGACCTTGAGAGGAGACCTCAACACTTATATATTCAAAAATATAGATTTTGCAAGCTTTTTAGCAAACAATAAGAAGAAAAACTCAGACAACCTACCAATTGCTATTACTGACCTCTCACAACTAAATATATCTCTCATAGAGACATCTTCTGGGACAAGCACATCTTCTCTTAAGATAAGTCTTCTTGGATCTCTTAATCTTGTGTCTATTACAGATGAGAATGCCTTGGCTTCAAGTCTTGCCGGCAAGAGCAAAAATAAGAGCGAGCTAGGAGTGATCTTGAAGAATTATCCAACCATAGATGATGCAGAGTGGGTTGTAAGACCGTTTTGGAAATCAAGCTTCCCAAAAGACCCAGCAGATATTAAGATAGAGAAGCTATAAATAACAATAATCCACCAAAACCGGAGCTAGAGAAAATCGGCACAGTAACCGAGGCACTTCCCAATATCATGTTTAGGGTAAAGATAGATGGTGCAGAAGATGATATTTTGGCTTATTTGTCTGGCAAAATGAGGCTACATCGTATTAGGGTTTTGGTTGGAGATAGGGTTTCCTTAGAGCTTGAGCCTTACGGGGGTAAAGCTAGGATAATCAAAAGGCTTTAAGCCATATGTTGACAAGAAAACTAGGGTCGGTTACAATAATCTTTCCTAATGAATCCCATTGGAATTTGATTAAGGAAAGACCAAAGGGGTTGATTTTTTTAGTGATTTAAAATGAAAGTCAAAGCGTCTGTCAAAAAAATATGTAGCAAGTGCCAGATCGTCAGGCGCAAGGGTTATGTTTATGTGATTTGCAAAGCTAACGCTAGACACAAACAAAGACAAGGCTAATGAGATTACTCGGAATTACCATCCCAGAAGATAAGCGCATTGACATTGGACTCACAGTCGTTTTTGGCATAGGAAGATCAAGAGCTTCTCAAATACTCACAGAAGCGAAGGTTGATAAGGCCAAAAAACCAAAAGACATTTCCATAGAAGAGGAAAATAAGATCAGAGCTCTCGTTGAAGGCCTCACTCTTGAAGGCGATCTTAAAAGAGAGGTGGCCGGCAACATCAAAAGACTTAAAGATATCAAGGCTTACAGAGGTGTAAGGCATCAAAGAGGTTTACCTGTTCGAGGTCAAAGGACCAAGACAAACTCTCGTACAAGAAGAGGAAATGTGAGAAAGACAATGGGAACAGGAAGAAGGGCAGTAGAAAAAACATAATTCAAAAAACTCACTATAAATAAAAATGGGAAAGAAAAGAATCACAGAATCAGAAGTTAAGGAGGAAGGAGCAAAGAAAGCTTCAGGCTCTTCTCCTGTTACAAAGTCCAGCTCGAAAAAAAGAGTAGATTCTGCCATTCTTAATGTTGAGTCTACCTACAACAACACCAAAGTGGTTCTGGCAGATGAGAAGGGAAATGTGCTGGCTTGGTCAACCTCTGGGGCTTTGGGATTCAAGGGAGCAAAGAAGGGTACACCATTCGCAGCAGCCAAGATCGGCGAGGTGATAGGGGATAAGGCACTCACATTTGGAGTAAAGGAAGTCAGTGTGAGTGTGAAGGGAGTAGGCTCCGGA
>CAYGLE010000008.1:0-11892 GCA_964350995.1 uncultured Candidatus Saccharibacteria bacterium | reverse complement strand
CTATTTGGAGGGTTTATTTTTGATATTCTTACTCTTCGTCGAGCCGATACTTTCTTTGAAAATTTTTGGATTATTTTCTATCTTTCTCTTGCTACGACGACCATCCTCTGGCTCTCTATTAAGAGGAGTGGAGAAGAGGGAGGGAGGTTAAGTTTCTGGCTCTTCAGCATTTTACAATTTAGTTTTGGAGGTCTGCTTAGTGCCTTCCTTATCCTTTATTTTAGAAGTGCCGCGCTCTCTGTTAGTTGGCCTTTCCTTCTCTTGCTTCTCGTTACTTTCTTAGCTAACGAGAGATTGAAAAGCCGTTATGAAAGACTTACCTATCAGATCTCCTTTCTTTTCCTAGTTATATTTTTGTTTCTTATTTTCTTCGTACCAGTTCTCACCAAGACGGTTGGACCGATCATTTTTTTAGTCAGTGGTCTTTTGAGTTTGGTAATAATAAGAATCTTTATCTTTGTTTTAAGCAGGATAAATAAAGATAATCTCTCGCTTCTCATGAAGAATCTGCGCTTGAGCATCCTTTCTATTTTTGTCGTCTTGAATGTTTTCTATTTCACAAACGTTATTCCACCTATTCCACTCTCTCTCAAGCAAGGAGGTGTGTACCACTCTGTAGACCGAGAGGTGAATGGCGATTATGTCTTAAAGAGAGAGAAGCGAGGGTTCAGAGACTACTTCCAACTTTACCCTGAAATAAGTGTCTTAAGCGAGCAGTCTGTCTATGCTTACACGGCTATATTTAGTCCTGCTAAATTTAATATCAAGGTCGTGCACGACTGGCAGTTTTTAAACGAAGATACTGGTAAATGGCAGAGAGTTTCTAGAGTCGAGTTACCAATTTCTGGAGGTAGGGAGAAAGGGTACAGGACTTACTCTTTTGTAAATGTGAGTGATGGAAGATGGAGGGTCAATGTGCTCACAGAGGATGGCCAAGTCATCGGACGCATTAAGTTTGATGTGAGAGTTGTTGGCACTCCTCCAGAACTTATTCAGGAAGTGTATTAGGTGTATAATGCTTAGCGATATGGATTCCTCGGAGAAAAATAGCCAGAAAGTTGATGCTCAGATATGGATGGTGCTTTTAGGCATTATTCTGCTTTTTTCTGGCATTGTCTTTTTTGCTCGTCATGTAAATATCTCTAGGCAAAACGCTCAGTCTAAGGTCCCTGTGATAGCTAGATATATAAATTATGCTTACGGGGTTAATCTGCGGTACCCTTCAGACTGGAAGCCTGTTGGAGGACAAACCTATGATAGATACGAGGGTAATGAAGGGTTTTTTAGTATCGGGGCTTCTGGAACAGGAGGTATGACTATGGATAAAGTGATAGTGAATGAGGTCGACAGCCCCTTTAAACCATACGGCACAGAGCCTTATACCCAAACTCTAACCATAGATGAGCAAAAGGCCAAACTTATCATGCCATCTCCAGATCAGGATCTTTCCATGCATGGTCAGGCGGTACTTATCGTGGAGTACCCAGAACCAAAAGTGATAGGCACTCAAACATACAGCTTCCTTATCCTTTGGGCAGATAGGAATAATATCCAAGACATTGCCAGCTCTCTGACTTTTGTAAGATAAAATGGAGAAAGCCACTTTCGCTATGGGATGTTTTTGGGGAGTGCAAGTCCTTTTTAAAAAAGTTGATGGAGTAAAGAATACGACAGTTGGTTATACTGGTGGGCACACACCAAACCCAAATTATGAGAAGGTTTGTGCCGGCAACACAGGTCATGCAGAAGCTATAGAGGTAGAATTTGATCCAAAAGTTGTCTCGTTTGTATCTTTATTGGAGATTTTTTTTGAACATCACGATCCAACTACCCACAATAGACAAGGTCCTGATGTGGGTGAGCAGTATCGTTCGGCTATCTTCTATCACAATGAGGATCAGAAGACTGAAGCTTTTGAATTTAAAGAAAGATTAGATAGGAACAAGAGATACAGAAATCCGATTGTGACGGAGATACTACCGGCAGGTGAGTTTTATCAAGCTGAAGAATATCATCAAAATTATGCAGAGAAAAATCCAAGCTACGTCTGTCATATATAAGAAACTTAGAGAACTCAATACTCCGCAAAAAATACAAGATTATTTAAACAAAATTCCTTTTAACCATGAGAGGAGGGGAGAGACGTATCATTCTGTTTACGAGGTTTTAAAGGCTGGCAAAGCACATTGTTTTGAAGGAGCGCTTTTGGCCTGCGCTTCTCTCTGGCTTTCCGGCGAGAAACCTTTGCTTATGGATTTGAGGACAGCTAAGGGAGACCTTGACCATGTCGTGGCTTTATACAAAAAAGGAAAATATTGGGGGGCAATCTCTAAGACGAATCACTCTGTACTTCGTTTTAGAGACCCGATATATATTTCTCCAAGAGAGCTTGCGATGTCGTATTTCCACGAATATTTCTTAAATGATGGGAGGAAAACTTTGAGAGAGTTCTCAAAACCCTTTGATTTATCTAAAACCAAACATGACTGGCTTATTGGGCAAGATAACCTTTTTCCTCTTGTAGATGAGCTGGATGCTTCTCCTCACGAAAAAATTTTACCGAAAGGGATCAAACTTCGTAGAGCTGATGGAGTGGAGATAAAGGCAGGGAAAATTGAAGAGTAGTTTATTTTGTATCTATGAGACTAAAGGCTTGTCGGAACCCGATAAGAATGATGACCCCAAGAATCAAAAAGATCCCATTTTGTGGAAAAAGGATCGAAGCTATGGATCCGAGTCCAGAACCCAAGATGAGTCCAACAGGTCTTGATAGTCGGTAGATGGATATAAGCCCGACATGGTGTGGGCCCACTTGTTTGAAAAAGTAGCTATCGGTCGTTATCTCCACAAAACTTGCACCTATTCTTGAGACGAAAAGTACTATACCCCACACGACCAAGTGACTTCCTAAGAATGGCATCAAAAGTGAAGTCAATAAAATAAACAGGAAGCCAAAGGACATTATCTCTTTTTCTCCATATCTTCTATCTGCAAGTTCTCCCACCGGCCACTCAAAGAGGACAAATGGTAAAAGCATTACGGTAAAGATGATACCTATTTCTCTCCAAGTGAAACCTATATTTTGATTCAAATATATAGGCAAGAAGATCACCATAATAGCGAAGAAGAACTCCAACACCATTCGAGCCACTGTCACATTTTTTATGTTTGGGAGTTTGTTCCAAGTATTAAAGGGGAGAGGCACGGGTAAGTATCTTTCAGAACCTCTCTTTATTTTCAAACTAAACATCATAAGAACGATAATTGGTAAAAGAAAAAATGCTGCAGTGATATAAAGATCTGAAAAGTTATTTTTGTTTTCTGTTAAAGCAACGAGTATTGGTCCACCCAAGAGAGCAGAGTTGGTGATGGTAAGATACATCCCTCTAGTTTTGCCAGTAGTTTTGTTATCAGAGACTTCTTCAAGTAAGACATCAAGGGCGTAGTAGATCATCATCGAGACGCTTGCATATACAAGGAAGGAAACTATCGCAACCACAGGTGTTTTAGCCAAAGCTGCTCCAATGGTTGAGAGGAGGGTGATGACGGTAAAAAAGGCGAGGAAACCTCTACCTCCCAAACGGCTAAGGAGCCTCTCCGAGTTTAGAAGGAAGATTATGTTACCTAAAGCTCCAAAAACATAGAGCCAACCAACTGTAGGAGGGGAGAAGAAGTGTCCGAGAAAGGAGGAGTTGATGTATAGGGTAGCAGCAAAATGTATAGAGAAGAAGAAATTTGCTACAAATATTGCCCGAACCTTTGAAGAGCTCATTGGCAAAATTATACCAAATTAAATAGTCGACCTTAGACTCCGAGGATTACGGGGATGATTACAGGCTTCTTCATTGTTTTTTGGAAGATGAAGCGAGCTACGTCTTCAGACACTGCATTTTTGGCATAGTCGAAGTTGATTGGGTTCATACCGACAGTGATGGATTCCACTGCGCGCTTGATGACGTGGCGAGTCTCGGTAAGAAGCTCTTGGTTATCACGAAGATACACGAAGCCTCTTGAGATGATGTCTGGGGACTTTTTCAATTTTCCAGTTTTGGTGACTATCATGACAACGATAACGACGAAACCTTCTTCGGCAAGCATTTTTCTGTCGCGGATAAGAACTTCAGAGACATCTCCAACAGAGAATCCTTCTACCACCATGTCTTCAGAAGGAGCCTTCTCTTTTAGTTTTACGATATTATTACCTCCATTTTGCATTTCTATGATCGAGCCGTTGTCGGGGACGATAATGTTTTCGGCTGATGCGCCAAGCTGGCGAGAGAGTTCAGCATGCATCTTGAGCATGTAGTGGTGTCCGTGGATAGGCATGAAGAATTTGTACGGTATTTGTTTATGAAGCCACTCCATCTCTCCTCTCTTGGCGTGTCCTGATGTGTGCACATCGGAGTCAAGATAGGTGATGATCTTACAATCGTTCCTAAATAGGTTATCCTTTAGTTTTGCCACAGCCCTTTCGTTTCCAGGGATGACCGAGGATGATAGAACAATGGTGTCTGATCTTTGGAGTTTTACAAACTTATGAGATTTGTTGGACATCCTCATAAGAGCAGCAAACTCTTCTCCTTGAGCGCCGGTGGCTATCATCATTATTTTGTTTGGTGGATATTTCTCTATATCTTCAACCGGGATGACATGATCCACTTCAACCAAATTTAGGTGTTTGATGATATCTACATTGTTCTTCATGCTCCTACCTTCTATCACAACCTTCTTGCCATAACGTTTAGCACTCTTGAAGAATTCTATGATGCGCTCAACTTGAGAGGCAAAGGTAGCGATGATGATCCTACCTGGTGCATCTTTTACAATGACGTCGATGTTTTTAAGAATGGAAACTTCTGATGGAGAGAATCCAGGTTTTTCTATACCTGTTGAGTCCATGGTAAAGAGAAGAACCTTTCTGTCTTTGAATATCTTGTACTGCTCAACTTCTTTTTCTACAGGTACACCATTCTCATTTTCTATCCTTACATCTCCTGTGTTTACGATATCGCCAAACGGAGTCTCGATAATTACTCCGGTTGAATCTGGTATAGAGTGGGTAAGACCGAAGAAACGCACCTTAAGATCTGGGGTGATAGCTATGGATTTGTCGGAAGAGTCTACTATCCTTATATCGAGTGGTGGTAGGTGGGGGAACTCCTCTTGCCTCTTTTTGATAAGAAGTGCACCAAACTCGCGTGTATATATAGGAGGGTTGCCAATAGTGTGCATGATGTAAGGTATGCCACCAATGTGATCTAAGTGACCGTGGGTAATGACAACAGCTCGAATCTTGGACTTGTGTTCTTCTAGGTATCTGATGTTTGGCAGGATGTAGTCTACTCCAGGTGTTTCTGCGTCGGTGAATTGGATACCACAATCGATTACGATTATGTCGTTGCCGTACTCGATAGCGGTCATGTTGCGACCAACCTCCTCAACTCCTCCTAAAAGGATGAGACGGATATTACCTGAAGCTAGAGGTGGGATGATATCTGGAGCTTTTTTCTCAGGGATAGCTCGGTCGCTACTTCTCCTGATTGTTTTGTGTCTCAAACCTCTCTTAAAATTCGGATTATTCATTTTGTTATTTTAGTAATTATTGGCAAAAATGTTCCATACAGCATTTGTTTCTATAAACCAATTTCTAATATCAGAGAATCTGTCTTGAGAAGTGTTTAGACTTCCGAACTCCACTCCCTTTATTGACTCCGGTACAACATAGATGAAGTCTGGAGAGTATAGGAAGACTGCTGGCACGTCGCTTCTGATTATTTGATCAAAAGTTTTATACAGATTTTCTCGTTTCTCTTTATTACCCTCGGTTTGGATGGACTCTATGATCTTATCCACCTGACTATTGGTGTAGAGAGCGATATTAAGTCCAGGGTCATTTCTCTCACTCGAATGCCAGAATGGATATATATCCGTATCTCTTCCAACGATTTCTCCAAAAAGAAGAGCATCGTATCGGCGGGGACGAATAACATTCTGATTCAGATCTCCTGACTCGTAGATAGAAACACTAACCTCTGCTCCGAGTATTTGCCAAGAAGCCTTGAGCATCTCTGCAACATTCTTGAGGTCTGGATTGTCGCTAGTCGAGATCGAGAACGATAATTTGATCGTATCATTTTTAGATTTTTTTTCAAGTATTCCGGTTTCCGTATTTTTCTTCCAACCAGCTTTGGTGAGAGTAGAAGAGGCGAGTTCAAACCTTTCATCAAGAGTAAGTGGACTAGAAGTGCTTTTGATCTCAAATATTCCAGGTGGAAGAGGTCCATGGATAACGTTACCAAAATTGCCTAAAACTTCTTCAACAATCATCTCCTTAGGAGCAGTGAGGTCGAGAGCCTGTCTTACAGATTTATCCAAGAGAGCTTTGTTTGAGTTCTGATTGAAAAATACTCCGAAAACTCTTGGTAATGGAGAGGAAAGTATTTTTCCCCCTCTTTTTTCAATCTCCTTAGTCTCTTCTGGAGAGACACCGCTTAAAACTTCTATTTCTCCTGAGTTATAGGCTTCCAGTCGATCTTCTTCAGAAGGATAGAATTTGAATATGTAATGAGATATGTAGGGAGAGGAGATCGTGCTTCTTTCAAATGGTGTAAGGTCGTAGAAGTTTGGTATCCCACCAGAATCTCTAGTAACCGTCTCCACCATGTAAGGTCCGGAACCTATTGGTAAGACATTCCACTGACTGAAAGAAAATTCATCGTTAGTGACCGAAGACCAAATATGCTTTGGTAGAATACCCACCGAAAGGTTGTTTATAAAAGGAAAATATGGTCGCTTGAGGGTAAAGCTGACTGTTTCCTCATCTATCTTATTTACAATTACTCCGGCAAAATCTCTGTAAAGAGGACTCTTTACTCCCGGATCTAAGATCTTTTGAATTGTGAACACCACATCATCTGCGGTGACAGGTTCTCCGTCGTGGAAGATAACACCATCCTTTAAGGTTACTGTGTAGGTAAGACCATCCTCACTAATATCTACCTTTTCCGCCAAATCGTTTACCATGTCACCACTCAAATCTTTTTTTGTAAGACCAGAATATATGAGAGACACAAGGTTCTTGTCGGCTTCGGATATTGCCAAAACTGGGTTGATGAATCTTGGGTTACTTATAACCCCCTCCGAAACACTCCCTCCTTCTATGGGCACTCTTACAAGGAAGGAGTTGTTTACCTTAAGAAGCATGATGGTAGTAGACCCTATGAATAAGGTAATAAAAAAGTAGAAGATCGCTTTTTCGGCAGAAGTAAAATGCCTGGTTGCTCTTTGTATGGAACGTTCCTTCGGAATATGGAAACGCTTACTCAAAAGCGCCCTTAAGGAATTATTCATGTTGAACTTGATTTTTTAAGAACGAAGGAAGATAGAAGTGATTGAAGTAACAACAAAAAGAATGGCTATCACTATTGTAGCGTTGAAAAGTAATTTTTCAAACCCTCTTCTAGAATATTTAGCATTTCCCAAGGTGTCCGCACCAAAAGCACTTCCAAGTCCTGCTTCGGAACGTTGCAATAGTATCCCGATTACCAACACAACCGAGAGCACTGCTTGTATATAAGGAATAAGACTCTGCATATTCTGGTATCTCTTGGGGAGGAATTATATCATATCCTGCTATTGACTTCAATTATATTTGCGATAGAATCTCGGCACCATGAAGAAACTTAAACACAAAAGAAACAAAGAATCTAAAGAAAACAAGTTCAAAATTACCCCAACCGGAGACAGGGTTTTGATACGACCATACAAAGGAGAGACAGAGAAGACGGTAGGTAAGATAACTATAGTGCTTCCAGATAGTGTTTCGGAAGAGAAGTCAGACAAAGGTGTTGTGTTGTCGGTGGGTGATGGTAAATATATTGATGGCAAGCTTATACCAGTAAGGGTGAGAGTTGGAGACAAGATTATTTTTAGCAAATATGGTTACGATGAGGTAAATATTGATGGAGAAGAACTTTATTTAGTAAAGGAGGACAACATCTTGGCGATAATAAAGTAAACAAAGTATGGCAAAACAAATAATCTTTAACGAAGAGGCGAGGATGAGACTTAAGAGTGGTGTGGATAAGGTGGCTAACGCTGTTAGGATAACTATTGGTCCAAGGGGAAGGAATGTTGTAATAGATAAAGGTTACGGTACCCCAACGATCACCAATGATGGTGTAACCATAGCAAAAGACATAACTCTCCCAAATAAATTTGAGAATATGGGTGCAGAGATTGTGAAGGAGGTGGCTCAAAAAACGAATGATCTTGCTGGAGATGGTACAACCACTTCGGTTGTTTTAACTCAAGCGCTTGTGGAAGCGGGTTTTAAAAAGACTTTGATGGGAGCAAATCCTATGGGTATAAAAAGAGGGATAGAATCTGCGACCAAAGATGCCCTAGAGATCTTGAAGAAGATGGCAAAGCCCATAAAGACCGACGATGAGGTAAAACAAGTAGCAACCATTTCCGCAGAGTCTGAAGAGTTGGGAACAATAATAGCTGACACTATAAATAAGGTTGGAAAGGATGGAGTGGTGACGGTTGAGGAGTCGCAGTCTTTTGTGGTTGAGAGTGAGGTGGTGGAAGGTTTACAGATTGATCGAGGTTACATTTCTCCCTATATGATAACCAACACAGAGAGGATGGAAGCAGAATACCGCGATCCGCTCATACTTGTAACCGACAAAAAGGTATCTTCAGTTAAGGATATCTTACCTCTACTTGAGAAAATCGCTCAAACCGGCAGAAAAGATTTGGTAATGATTGCTGATGATGTCGATGGCGAAGCTTTGACGACTTTTGTGCTAAACAAACTTCGAGGAGGGTTCAATGTTCTTGCGATAAAGGCACCAGGCTATGGAGACAAGAAAAAAGAACTTCTTTCTGATGTGGCAGCAGTAGTTGGAGCAAAAGTTGTATCTGAAGAAACAGGATTATCTTTCGATAAAGCCGATCTGGATGTTTTGGGTAAAGCTAAGAAGGTCGTCTCTACCAAGGATGACACTATCATCATTGGAGTAAGCGATAAAAAAATTAAATCAGCTATAAACACAAGAGTGGAAAATCTTCGTTCACAAAGAGAGAACGCTACTTCCAAATTTGATAAAGAAAGTTTAGACAAGAGGATCGCTGGTTTGGCTGGTGGGGTGGCGGTGATACGTGTAGGAGCTGCAACAGAGACAGAAATGAAGTATTTGAAACTCAAGGTAGAGGACGCGGTAAATGCTACTAAGGCTGCTATCGCCGAGGGGATAGTGGTTGGCGGAGGCAGTTCCTTGCTTAAGGTTTCTAATGAATTGGAAGCAAAATACAAAAATTCTAAAGAAGCCAAGACTGTGACAGAAAACATTCGATCGGCAGAGTATGCTTCTGGGTATCTAGCGGTTGTTGAGGCTTTGAGAGAACCTCTAAGACAAATTGCAATAAATGCCGGTAAAGATGCTGGAGTGGTGGTGAATGAGGTGATGAAGGGAGGTGCTAACTCTGGTTATGATGCTTTAAATGATAAGTTTGTTGACGATATGTTTGAAGCAGGGATTATAGATCCTGTGAAGGTTGAGAGGTGTGCTTTGGAGAATGCCTCAAGTGCTGTTTCGGTACTTTTGACCACAGAAGTAGCTATTGCTGATGAGCCGAAGAAGGAAGATAAGGGTGGTTCGGTCGAAGAAATTGGGTATTAAACTACCTTTAATTTTTTGCTATAATATAAAGCATTATGAAATACTTTCTAATAGTTGCTGGGGTTTTGGTTTTGTGGGTGGTGTTTGCTTACAATCGTTTTGTCGCATTTGTTAATCGTGCAAAAGAGGCTTGGGCAGACATAGATGTACAACTTAAGAGAAGATATGATTTGATACCAAATTTGGTAAACACGGTTAAGGGTTATGCTTCCCACGAATCGACCGCTTTTGAGAAAGTAACTGAAGCTAGAAGTAGAGCTATGGGAGCGCAATCTGTTGCTGATCATGGTAAAGCAGAACAAGGTCTCTCTGGTGCACTTAAGTCCTTGTTTGCTATTGCAGAAGCATATCCAGATCTTAAGGCGAACCAAAATTTTCTAGCATTACAAAACGAGCTTTCTGATACCGAGAACAAGATTCAAGCGGCAAGAAGATTTTATAATACGAACGTCCGTGATCTAAATACGAGTATTGAGTCATTCCCAGCAAATATTATTGCCAAATTGTTTAAGTTTTCAAAGATGGAGTTTTTTGACTTAGAGGGGGAGGATCTCGCCAAGGAGCCAGTAGCGGTTAAGTTCTAAAACGATGGCAACAAATCTTTATACAGAGACGGGTAGAAATATCCGGAAGACTTGGATACTCATGACAGTCTTTCTTCTAATCGTTATTGGTATTGGTTGGGTGTTTGCTAATGCCTACAATAATCCAGGTATTCTTTATGTTGCTGTAACTTTCTCTGTTTTTATGAACATTTTTTCCTACTGGTATTCGGATAAAATAGTTCTCTCACTTCACAAAGCTAAACCAGTTGATCGCGAAACACATTTTGATCTTTGGAATTCGATGGAAAACTTATCTATCACCGCAGGTCTTCCTATGCCCAAGCTTTATATAGTGGAGGATGCCTCACCAAATGCTTTTGCTACTGGTAGAGATAAGGAACATGCGGTTGTGTGTGTTACCACAGGGCTACTTCATCTTTTGAATAAAAATGAGATGGAGGGGGTCTTGGCTCACGAGCTCTCACATATCGGCAACAGAGATATTTTGATATCAACCGTAGCTGTGGTCTTGGCTGGGTTTGTCGCCATTTTGTCCGACATTTTTTTGCGTTCAAATTTATTTCATAGTCGGGGAAGAGGAAGGGGAAATGAAATATTTGTGATTATCGGGCTTTCCCTCTCAATTCTTGCGCCAATTGCTACTACTTTGATACAACTAGCTATTTCTCGTAAGAGAGAATTTTTAGCAGATGCATCTGGAGCACTTCTCACAAGATATCCAGAAGGTTTAGCAAGTGCTCTTAAGAAAATTCATGCATCAGTACTTCCGATGAGGAGTGCTAACTCTGCTTCTGCCCATCTTTTTATCGCCAATCCTTTTGGGGGTAGAGATAGAGGCAGTTTCTCTTTTAGAAAATATTTTATGACTCATCCTCCAGTAGAGGAGAGGATAAAGGCTCTTGTGGGTACTAGAGATTGAGGTAGTATTGTTTGTATGAGTGGGGAAGAGTCTAAGCTTAAAAAACGAATAGAGGAACTTGAGAATTTGGTCGAAGTTTTAGAAACCGACCTTATTCATGACAAACTAACAGGACTCAAAACTAGAGGGTTTTTTGAGCAGGAAGTTAAAACTTATTTTAGTGTCGCTTCGAGATCTTCTAGTCGAGAGACTTCTAGAAGGAGAGGTTGGTTTGGTTTTTCTCAAATATCTATTATTTTTTTTGATATAGATAATTTTAAATCCATCAATGACACACTTGGTCATCAGGTGGGTGATGATGTGCTCAAATCGGTAGCGGAGACTATCAAGATAAGTGTCAGAGATGGAGATATTGCCGCTAGATGGGGAGGTGAGGAGCTTGTGGTAGCTCTGGTAGGTGCTAGTGAGAAAGATGCTATGTATAAAGCGGAGGAAATACGTTCTCATGTCGAAGAAACTCGTTTCGGCAAATATCCTGATCTTAAAGTCACTGTTTCTGGGGGGGTCTCGTCGGCCAATCTTGGTCTGACTTTTGAAGATACTGTGGATCGAGCGGATAAAGCTCTGTATAAAGCAAAACATTCAGGAAAAAACAGGATCGTCTCTCATTTAAGTCTCTAGATTTTAAAAAGCATAGAAAAAAGGTAATATTGCTTCGCAAGGAGGGTTCGCATAGTGGTCTAGTGCGCACGCTTGGAAAGCGTGTGTGGGGCAACCCACC
>CAYGLE010000007.1:0-12813 GCA_964350995.1 uncultured Candidatus Saccharibacteria bacterium | reverse complement strand
GATGTAGATACTCTTAAAAAGTTTCTGACTCCTCATGCTCGTATCCAATCAAGGAAGAGAAGTGGTGTACCAGCAAGTTTCCAGAGAAGTATAGAAACCGCTATCAAGCGAGCTCGCTTTTTAGGACTTCTCCCTTACACCAGCAGATAATTAGACTCGATCGGCGTATTCTCCAGTTTCTGTATTTACACGTACCACGTCGCCTTCTTTGATGAACATTGGTACTTGTATCTCGGCGCCGGTTTCTAATACAACTGACTTGGTACCACCTTGAGCGGTGTTGCCTTTGACTGCTGGGTGAGCTTCTGCAACCTTGAGCTCCATTTTGATAGGGAGTTTAAGACCAATGATCCCTTCATTATAGATCATGGCGTCTACCAACATATTTGGCTTGAGGAATTTGGAGGCGTTGCCTATCATCGTTTCTGGAAGTTCAAACCTTTTTGACGGATCGCTAGATTCGCAAAACCAAAACTTATCTTTGTTTGTGTAGAGATATTTTATCTCTTTTTTATCTATCTCTGCCTCCATGGCTTTGTCGGACACATGGAAGGAATGCTCGACAATCCTACCTGTAAGCATGTTGCGCATCTTGGTAGCATTTACTGGTTTCCTTTGTTGTTTGCGAAAGACGTGAGAAGAGATGACTTCGTATGGTTCATTCTCAAAAACTATATATTTTCTTTCTGTGATCTCATTATATTCAAGCATGTCGGGATATTATACATATAAAATCAGATTCGCAAACCTTTTTTCTATATTTATTGAATTTTAAATTTGTGCTATTAATAAGCCAGACTCTGCGCAAATTTACACAAGGAGTACCCCATGGTCAAGGATAAAACTGCAGCCGCTTTTCAAGCTGCTACGAGTATTTTATCGAGGATCGAAGCTTTACCTCTGGTTCGCCGTCGTGGCCAGTCAGAACGTCATCGGGAACCAATCTATCAAGGTCAGACCGAGAATGGATGGTTTAAGGCGGGAAGATTCGATGAGGGAGGCGGCTTGCTCCAGCTTGCCGCTAGGGCATCACTTACTGTTACTCGCTGGCAGCTTCGAGCCGCATACTACTTGGCTCAGATGGGTCACGATGAATTGTGGGCTACCCACATCCACGACTTCGACAAGACATTCCCAGACAAGCAAAGCTTCCAACTAATCGAGGTACTGGAAGCTGTAGTTCATGAGAAAATGGACTTGCCGATCTTACCGATCTACCCGTACCGACTTCTCCTGCCTAAATGGGAAGAGGTGCTCTTCGGTGAACCAGCTCTTGTGGTCGAAGCTAAGGATCGATACGCGTATATTCGTATCGAAGTTCGTGATTATGAATCACGAAGGTCCATTGATTTCTCTGTTCATGATTATGGTCAGAGAAAACTTCTATCCGTCCATATAGGTATACTAGGTTTAGGGACAAATTGGAGTTGTGGGTCATCTACGAGTGGTTCTCCGTATGAAAGGTGGCACATCGAGTGGCTTCAGAAAATCATGGAGTACCTTGGACAGGAGGAAGTGATCCCTGTTGGATTTGCCGACAGAAAACTCAATGAGCTTTTGAGGTATGCGAAACCCAATACACCATATCCAGAGCAATAAGGTTTCTAAGCCCAGACGAAAGGTCTGGGCATTTTTTTATTCCTCCTTTAGTTTTTGTCTAATCTCTTTCAAGATCTGGTTGGTGATAGTTTTGTTCTCTCTTAAGAATTGTCTTGTGGCGTCGTAACCTCGGCCAAGCTTTTCTTCTTTATATTCGTAGGATGTCCCACTTTTTTTAAGTAACCCCATCTTTTCTCCAAGAGCAATTATCTCTCCCTCTCTTGATATCCCTTCGTTATACATGAGGTCGAACTCTGTTTGGCGGAATGGGGGAGCGACTTTGTTTTTCACCACCTTGACTCTTATACGTCCTCCCATGATCTCCTCACCTTTTTTTATTTGGGCGATGCGTCTTATGTCTATGCGCACCGAAGTGTAGAACTTGAGAGCTTTACCTCCTGGGGTAGTCTCTGGGTTGCCAAACATCACTCCTATCTGCATGCGTATTTGGTTTATAAATATAACTATCGTCTTTGATCTTGCTACTATGGCAGTAAGTTTTCTCAAAGCCTGACTCATGAGACGAGCTTGTTTCCCTACATGATGAGCCCCCATTTCTCCCTCAATTTCATCTTTGGGTGTAAGGGCTGCTACCGAGTCTATAACGATCACATCTATCTTTCCACTTCTCACTAAGGACTCAACTATCTCAAGTGCTTGCTCGCCAGTGTCGGGTTGGGAGACAAGAAGATCTTCTATTTTTACCCCGAGTCTTTTGGTGTAGTCAGGGTCTAGAGCATGCTCCGCATCTATAAAGGCGCAAAGCCCACCCATTTTCTGTGCTTCAGCAATGACATGGAGGGAGAGGGTTGTTTTCCCAGAAGATTCTGGACCGAAGATTTCTATAATGCGTCCTCGAGGGAGTCCTCCAACTCCTAGAGCTGCGTCTAGCCCTATGGATCCAGTAGGGATAGCATCAATCCCAACTTTTGGCTTATCGCCAAGCTTCATGATGGCTTCTTCACCAAATTTGGTTTTTATCGTATCGATTGCTGCGTCAATATTTTTTGAGCTGTCTCTTCTTTCCTCATCTTTTTCCGATTCCTTTTTTGCTTTTGGCATGATTGAATTCTCTTTATTTTGCGACTAACTGTATCACGACTTCCTCTTCTCGGCCAAAGCGGTCTTTGCCAAGGATTTTAATTATATTTCTTCCTTTGTAGGCTATCAATTTTTCTTTGAAATGATTTTGGGTATCTATATATATTTGTCTATCATTCAAAGATAGATAAGAAATATTTATTGCTCTACCCAATATTTCTACCACCCCGCTTTCTACCAAGACTCCATTCTTTGGCTCATCGATATACACTTGGGGTCCAAAGATAAGATATCTGCCTTGGAAGATCACATAGACTATGAGCCCGATTGAAGCTAGGGTTAAAAGATATTTTTTCATTATTCATCTTGCTCTCCAAAGCCTTCTACACCTCCTTTAGGAGTAACACCGAGAACCTCTCTTGGCTTGGCACCAGAACCGGGACCGATAATACCTTTTTCCTCAAGTATATCCATGAGTCTGGCGGCACGAGCGTAACCTATACGAAGCTTTCTTTGAAGGTATGAGGTCGAAGCCTTGCCGGCTTCCATCACGATCTCCCTTGCTTCTTGGTAAAGTTCATCATCATCCCCTGGATCACTTTCATCTAAATTGGCGGAGAAAATGGCATTTGAAGTCGTCTCTCCTGTTAGGCTTATCTCCTCATTTAATTCATCAGCATAATTATCTACTAAGTATTTGACGACATTTTTAACCTCTGATTCCGATATGTACGCAGATTGTAGCCTACTAGGCTTACTCCTCTCTCCAGAAAGGTAGAGCATGTCTCCAGCACCTAGAAGTTTCTCGGCTCCAGCAGAATCAAGGATGGTTCTAGAATCTATCTGTGAGGCGACCTGCAAGGCAATACGAGAAGGGACGTTTGCCTTGATGAGACCGGTGATAATGTTGACGCTTGGTCTCTGGGTTGAGAGTAGGAGATGTATACCGACCGCACGAGACATCTGAGCAAGGCGCACAATAGCGCTCTCAAGTTCTCTTGGATAGGCCTGCATGAGATCGGCGAGCTCATCTATGATGACAACGATAAATGGCATCGATTCTCCCTCCTTCATGGTTTTATGATACGAATCTATGTCGCGTACAGCTCCTTTCTCCAGGATGTCGTATCGTCTCTCCATTTCTTTTGCTGCCCACTTTAAAGCTAGGATAGCTTTTTTTGCATCCGTTATGACTGGGGTGAGTAGGTGAGGGATCTTGTTGTATAGAGTGAGCTCTACTCTTTTTGGGTCGATCATTATGAACTTTAGATTCTCTGGAGGGTTTCTAAAAAGAAGGGAAGTGATAATGGCGTGTATGGTGACGGACTTACCAGAACCTGTTGCTCCAGCAATGAGGGCGTGGGGCATCTTGGCGATATTGGCAAAGTGAGACTCTCCAGCCACATCTTTACCAAGTGCCACAAGTAGCGGCTTCTCACTCTCGGCATATTCTTTTTGAGAAAGTAGGGATCCAAGACCGATAGTTGTCTTGGCGTTATTCGGCACCTCTATACCCACCAAAGACTTGCCGGGGATAGGTGCCTCAATGCGTACTGGGTGTGCTGCTAAAGCGAGCTCGAGATTTGTTTGAAGACCTAAAATTTTTGAGAGCTTCACCCCCTCTGCTGGCTTTAATGCATAACGGGTAACAGAAGGACCGATAGATATCTCATCCATTTCAACTATTATTCCAAAGTTTTGGAGAGTTCTCTTGATGATATTTGCATTAGCTTTGATATCTCCCACTCCTGGTTTGCCACGATCTCTTTCAAGGAGCGATAGGGGGGGTGGGTTCCATACCTTTCCAGATTTTCTAACCCCAGATGCCATGAGAGATGAAAATCCTTCAAACTCGTCCTTCTTTTTGTCGAAATTTTTTATTACCGGCTCTCTCTCTTCTTTTTTAGGCTCTTCTTGTTCTTTTGTGTTAATTTTTTCTACAGCATTATTCACCGCCATTACTTCTATTTCTTTCAAACCTTCTCTTGGCTCTGTCTGCTTCTTGGAAAAGAGTTTCTTGATCAACGAAAGGGCATCTAATTTTATAGATGTGTCAAAGATAATAAGAAGCGAGATAACCACCAACGCCACTAAAATAATCAATGAGAGATATATGGCAAAAAGAGAAAGAAGAGGTTTTGCTATAACATTTCCAACCACACCTCCATTAATAGGACTCAAAACTCCCACAATACCTAATGCAGACAGGAAGAATATCAAAGATCCTATAGCTTGAGTTAGGGCAAAATTCTTTTCATGAGATCTAAAGAAGGATACAGAGAGCATCAAAAAGACTGTTGGTATGAGATAGTAGCCGACGCCAAATAGGGATGAGAGCCATTTGAAGGCGAAAACTCCAACTGATCCACCTATGCCCATTGAAGCAAGGATGAAGAGGATGGTTAAGACAAGAGATATTATGCCCAAGATGGCATTTAGAGTTTCTTCGGATATGGAGCTCATTATGGATTGAGACCAGTTATCCACACGTTTAGCTCTCCTGTCTTTTTTAGCCATTAAATTAAGGATTTATTTGAATATTGTAGCATAGGCAAGAGAAAGCAATTTTGAACACGAAATATAGGGGATTGTCTATTGCCCAATGTCCATTTGATGTCCTATACTGGAGGTACTTGTAATAAAGGACATTGTGTGATATAATGGACAAGTATAAAAGACATGAATATAGAACTTAAAAAGACAGAAAAATTGGTAAGCGCGGTCTATCTTTTGACCAGTTTTTTCAACGATCTTGAGCCTATGAAGTGGAGATTGCGAGATTTGGGAGGGGAGCTCGTGCAAAGTAGAGAACCAAGGTCCATAATCCAAGAGATCGTCAGCCTCCTAAACATATCCAAAAACGCCGGTCTCATATCTGAGATGAATTACAACATAATCCATAAGGAATTTTCTAATTTTTTAGCTCAAGATCAAACTTTGCCAGAGCTTTTGAAGCCTTCAAGAGAGGATCTTTATGAGGTGTCCACACAAGAGGAAAAGAAGGTCTCCTATTTGCCTGATGTGATAACCAAAGATGCTCCTCAAAAATTTGAACACAGAGTCACTTCTATAAAAGACAAAATTATAAAAGACATAAGCGAACAACCAGAAGGTACAGTTGCCTTAAAGAAAAACAATCGTCAATCGGTCATTTTCGGTCTTTTAAAAAAGAAAGGGGAAATAATGATAAAGGACGTAACTCCCATGATACCGGGTGTGAGTGAGAAGACTATACAGAGAGAGCTTCTTTCTTTGGTAAAGCAGGGTATTTTGAGAAAAGAAGGGGAGAAGAGGTGGAGCAAGTACTCTTTCGCCTAAATTATTGCAAATCAACCTAATTTAGGGTATATTAATAAGTAGTTAAAAGTCAGTAAGAACTGGCGTTATCCACAGAGAATTTAGTCTTTTGCCAGATGGTTTTATATAATTGATACATCATCTGGTCGTGCTTGCCGGCAAAGGCTTATCCGTTGTCGGCAAATTAGTAGACGTTTCGTGTTCTCGAACATCATTAGAATAATCGAGAATATCAAACGCAATTAAAAATAGTTAATTAAATAATGAATTCAAAAACAACCGCACGATTCGCTGGTTTCGCAGCAGGTGCAGCTATGGTACTCGGCTTTGCCGGTCCTGTTGGCGCACAAACTATTGCTGAACTTCAAGCTCAAATCGCTGCGCTTATGGCACAGCTTCAGGCTTTGTCTGGTGGCTCTTCAGTTTCTGCAACCATCACTTCCGACCTCACAGTTGGATCTACTGGTTCTCAAGTTGTTGCGCTCCAGAACGCACTTGTATCACAGGGTCATCTAATGATGCCTGCAGGTGTTGCTCCTGGTTATTTCGGTGCTCTTACAAAGGCTGCAGTTTCAAAGTGGCAAGCCGCTATGGGTCTTCCTGCTACTGGTTACTTCGGCCCTCTTTCAAGGGCTAAGTTTGCTGGTACTCCAACAACGGGTACTCCTACAACCGGTACTCCAGTTGTTGGTGTAACTGAAGTTATCACTACTCCAGGAATGGAAGGTGATATCACTGTTACTTCAGCTCCAGTATCAAACTCAACTGTTTACGAAGGAGACAAAATGATTACATTACTCTCCATGAAAGTTGAGGCTTCTGGTTCTGACATGGCCGTACAACGTGTAAGAGTTGACCTCGGTACTTCCAACACTCTCTACAGAGATGTTATTTCAAAGATTTACCTCGTAGATGATGCTGGCAAGACTCTTGCCTCTGCAGACCTAAACAACAGCACTGTTGTTAGAAATGCAGGCGATGAGTACGAGATCACTCTTACTGGCTTCAGTTCTGTAGTTGCTAAGGGTAAAACCCGCATTTACAGCTTGAAGGCTGATGTTCAGGGTTCTATCGATGCTGCCGACCTCACTTCATACACTATCGCTCTCTCTGAGAACGGAGTACGTGCAATTGACGGTGCAGGTATCGATGCCTTCGATCCTACAGCTGACACTGACGTAACTAAGGCAATCACTTTCTCAGCTGATTTGGCTGAAAGTGCTTCACTTCTAGTTTCTACAAACTCTGCTACTCCTGATACTCGCGAAATAGTCGCTGCTTCAGGTTCTAGTGAAAACGAGGCTGACAAAGTTGTTCTCCTTGTTTTCGACATCAAAGCAGAGAAGGATGATGTAGAGCTTACTGATTTGCAGAACTTCGTAGTTACCGCAGTTTCAGGTGCTACTACCGCAGCTACTGCTTCTACCACTTACCTCTACGTAGGTAACGGTACTAGTGGTACTCTCTTGGGTACTGATGCTGTGACTGGTTCTGATGCTGACTTCAACGATATCAGCTACACCATTCCTGCAAATACCACCAAGACCTTCACCCTTGCCGCAGACATTCGTTCTGCCGGTGCAACTCAAGCTACCTTCGATGTTGCCTTCACTGGTAACACCACAAACGTAGTTGGTGAGAACACCGATGGTGATACTGTTTCTACAGTTTCTGGTTCAGCCGCTGCTAACAACACTCTTGTTAGAAATGTTGGTCCTGAATTCACCTTGATCTCAAAGAACATCACTTATGGTGGTGCTCCAGGATTCTCTGGCGCTACAACTACTGCTAAGGCTGACTTCGTTGTCAGAATCAAGGCAGTTGGTTCTGCAGTAGAGTTCGGTGACACAGCTTCAACTACGAGACCGTTGTCAATTGGTGGTCCTAATGGAACAATCACCGCTACCTCAACTCGTATCTATAGAGGAGGTGCAGTTGTTTCTGGAGCTGCTGATGCAAACAACCTCTCGCTTGTTGCTTCGTCTACCTCCATCACTGTTCCTTCAGGTGTAACTGCCGCTGGTACAAACAGCTGGAGTCTTGCTGAGGGTAACAGTGTTGATATACCAATTTCGTTTGTCTTCAACTCCCGTTCGGGTGTTGGTACGTCATTCGCAACTGGTGATATCACTACTGGTGCTTATGCAGTAGGTCTTGATGCCATTAACTGGTTAACCAGTGCCACTGGTCCTCAGACCTCAACCTTCATGAGTGGAGACACTGACTGGAGGACTCCGACGGTTACACTTCCGTAATCTTCGGATTGCTTAGGGTCCTACCCCTAGTGTAGGAAAAAATCAAAAACACCCTCATACGGGGTGTTTTTGATTGTGTTGATAATTGGTATTCCATCCTGTTTTTTTGTGGTGTATAATCAGAAGCAAGAATGGGAGTGAAAACTCATTCGAGTTTGGATTGATATTAAAATTTTACAAAACAATTAAATAATGAATTCAAAAACAACCGCACGATTCGCTGGTTTCGCAGCAGGTGCAGCTATGGTACTCGGCTTTGCCGGTCCTGTTGGCGCACAAACTATTGCTGAACTTCAAGCTCAAATCGCTGCGCTTATGGCACAGCTTCAGGCTTTGTCTGGTGGCTCTTCAGTTTCTGCAACCATCACTTCCGACCTCACAGTTGGATCTACTGGTTCTCAAGTTGTTGCGCTCCAGAACGCACTTGTATCACAGGGTCATCTAATGATGCCTGCAGGTGTTGCTCCTGGTTATTTCGGTGCTCTTACAAAGGCTGCAGTTTCAAAGTGGCAAGCCGCTATGGGTCTTCCTGCTACTGGTTACTTCGGCCCTCTTTCAAGGGCTAAGTTTGCTGGTACTCCAACAACGGGTACTCCTACAACCGGTACTCCAGTTGTTGGTGTAACTGAAGTTATCACTACTCCAGGAATGGAAGGTGATATCACTGTTACTTCAGCTCCAGTATCAAACTCAACTGTTTACGAAGGAGACAAAATGATTACATTACTCTCCATGAAAGTTGAGGCTTCTGGTTCTGACATGGCCGTACAACGTGTAAGAGTTGACCTCGGTACTTCCAACACTCTCTACAGAGATGTTATTTCAAAGATTTACCTCGTAGATGATGCTGGCAAGACTCTTGCCTCTGCAGACCTAAACAACAGCACTGTTGTTAGAAATGCAGGCGATGAGTACGAGATCACTCTTACTGGCTTCAGTTCTGTAGTTGCTAAGGGTAAAACCCGCATTTACAGCTTGAAGGCTGATGTTCAGGGTTCTATCGATGCTGCCGACCTCACTTCATACACTATCGCTCTCTCTGAGAACGGAGTACGTGCAATTGACGGTGCAGGTATCGATGCCTTCGATCCTACAGCTGACACTGACGTAACTAAGGCAATCACTTTCTCAGCTGATTTGGCTGAAAGTGCTTCACTTCTAGTTTCTACAAACTCTGCTACTCCTGATACTCGCGAAATAGTCGCTGCTTCAGGTTCTAGTGAAAACGAGGCTGACAAAGTTGTTCTCCTTGTTTTCGACATCAAAGCAGAGAAGGATGATGTAGAGCTTACTGATTTGCAGAACTTCGTAGTTACCGCAGTTTCAGGTGCTACTACCGCAGCTACTGCTTCTACCACTTACCTCTACGTAGGTAACGGTACTAGTGGTACTCTCTTGGGTACTGATGCTGTGACTGGTTCTGATGCTGACTTCAACGATATCAGCTACACCATTCCTGCAAATACCACCAAGACCTTCACCCTTGCCGCAGACATTCGTTCTGCCGGTGCAACTCAAGCTACCTTCGATGTTGCCTTCACTGGTAACACCACAAACGTAGTTGGTGAGAACACCGATGGTGATACTGTTTCTACAGTTTCTGGTTCAGCCGCTGCTAACAACACTCTTGTTAGAAATGTTGGTCCTGAATTCACCTTGATCTCAAAGAACATCACTTATGGTGGTGCTCCAGGATTCTCTGGCGCTACAACTACTGCTAAGGCTGACTTCGTTGTCAGAATCAAGGCAGTTGGTTCTGCAGTAGAGTTCGGTGACACAGCTTCAACTACGAGACCGTTTATTAGTCAAGGTTCAGCTACAGCTGGTACTTCTACAGTGATCTACAGAGGGGGTGCTTCTGTTTCTTCTGCAGGTGCAGCTTTCGCTGATAACCTCACCTTCGTCTCTTCATCAACTGCTATTACTGTTCCTTCAGGTGTAACTGCCGCTGGTACAAACAGCTGGTCTCTTGCTGAAGGTAACAGTGTTGATATTCCACTTTCCTACATCTTTGAGGGAAGGAGTCGACATCAAGGTACAACCACTCTTCAGCAAATCACTACTGGTGCTTATTCGGTAGCGCTTGAGAGAGTAAACTGGACAACCAGTGCTACCGGTCCAACGAGCTCAACCTTTATGGCTGGTTTGTCAGCTTGGAGGACGTCTGAGACAACAATGCCGTAATCTCTAGAGAATTAATCTAGAAATCAAAAACACCCCCATACGGGGTGTTTTTGTTTTGCACTTAGAATGACGATATAATTGACACATGCGTTACTTCGACAAGACCTTTTTTAAATTCCTTTTTGGTCTTGGTCTAATTATCGTTTGTGGACTCTTATTTATCTCCAAAGTTCAAGCTCAAACAGCGCTTGTTGATATCAACACCGCCTCGTCTCAAGAACTTCAAAACTTAAATGGTATTGGTCCAGCGAAAACTCAAGCCATCATAGATTATCGAAATCAAAATGGTCCTTTCCAAAAAATAGAAGATATTAAGAATGTAAGTGGAATCGGTGATGCAACTTATGCAAATATAAAAGACTTCATCATAGTCGGTTCTCAAAGCTCAAACACAAATACTGTAACTACCCAGACAATACAGCAGACTTCACAAACTACTCAGACAAAATCAGAAGGATCTTCTGCCGTGACAAACACACTTTCGGTAGATGGAGGGAAGGATAAGGTCGGTGTTATTGGTCAACCTCTAGAATTTCGTGGAGAGACCAATTCTGACAAAGCCTCGCTTGTGTGGGTCTTTGGGGATGGTAGCACAGCTTATGGAAAGGTTGTGACACACTCTTACAAATATCCTGGGGAGTATGTGGTGGTGTTTAAAGCATCACAATCAGGTTTGAGTGATTCATCAAGAATTAATGTAAAAATTGTTTCTGATACATTATCTATTACCCATGCTTCTCCAGATCGGATCGAAATAACTAATAATGGAAAAGAAGAAATAAATTTATATGGCAGAGCACTTGTCTCTGATGAGAAAAATTTTATTTTCCCAGAAGACACCATCATCAAAGCTGGGCAAAAAATATCTTTCTCAAACTCTATAACAGGATTAGAGCCACTTAACAAAAACGATGCATCACTAGCCATTACTGGAGCGAATTCAGTTGGTAATAATAGAATTGCATTATCAACACCAAGAGATGAGGAACTTGAAAAAAAGAAAGATGAGGTTATTGATCAAATTGTTCTTTTACAGAATCAGTTGATTAGTCTTAAAAATAAAGATGAAAAATCTACAGAGGTAAATGACTTAGCCACTGTAGTCTTTTCTACCAACATTTCTACATCTACACCAACAGAAAAAGTCTTAAAAACTGGATGGATTTTAACTCTCAAACATTTTTTCGGATTTAAATGAAGAAGATTTTATTTTTTGCTTTAGCACCATTTTATTTCTCTGTTCTTATATTTATGGAATTAACCTTTGATTGGTGGGAGGAGCTTGCTGATTGATCTGTTTCTACGTTAAAAACCTTATCCTTACCCACAGTTTACCCCCGCCCGCCTCGCAAGAGAGAGTGTTGCGGGCAGGCACAAAATGTCTTATTTATAGCGATTTATCTATCAACAGCCTGATTTGACAAGGGAAATCAGAAGTATATAATATCCAGACTCTAGAAATGTTGATCAACCCAAATCTTTCAAAGCGGTTTAAACGGCCATAATAAGCCGTTTGATAGGTCTAGCGACCCCCGCTTCGAATGAAAGAAGCGGGGGTTTTCATTTACTAGATGTACCTTAACAACTTAATACCACCACAGATTAATTGACCAATGTAAAAAGTGGGTCTTTTCGGGTCTGGAGGTGGACCAAAAATTCTCAAAACTGATTGTAGGTTTTGAGAATAAAAAGAACCCCGCCATGGCGGGGTGAACTAAATGATTAATTGATTTCATTTAGTAGGACAGAGCAGTCTCTACACATCGGACGGTGTGTAGAGAGAAAACTCAAATTCCCAACATTTAAAAATGTTGGGACTCCGACTGTAAACGTCGGAGGTGGTTTATAAGTTTCCTAGTAGGAAACTTAAGGGCGTACGGTGGATGCCTTGACTAGAAGAGGCGATGAAGGACGCGACAGGCGGCGATACGCGAGGGGGAGATGCCAATAATCGTTATATCCCTCGATTTCCGAATGGGGAAACCCACTCCGCTATAAGCGGAGTACTCTACCAATTTAGGTAGAGAGCGCACCCTGGGAAGTAAAACATTTCAGTACCAGGAGGAGTAGAGACCAATAGGAATTTCCTAAGTAGCGGCGAGCGAAAAGGAAGAAGCCCAAACCCAGTTACATTCTCACGACGTATTGGATGCGCAAGCATAAAATATTTTGTGGGATTGTTACTGGGGGTTGTAAGGCGGAGACGTCACAATTTATTGTGGAAAGAGTTACAAAATATTTGATTAGACTAACAAGCTGGAAAGTTTGACCCTAGTGGGTGATAGTCCCGTGGTCGAAAATCAAATATCTCTTTTGTTTCCGTTCTTGAGTACCTCGAGACATGAGTAGCTCGGGGGAATCTGCCGGAACTAACCGGTAAGGCTAAATACTCTTCTAGATCGATAGTGAACTAGTACCGTGAGGGAAAGGTGAAAAG
>CAYGLE010000006.1:9167-13027 GCA_964350995.1 uncultured Candidatus Saccharibacteria bacterium | reverse complement strand
TGGTCTATCGCACTTGTCTTGAAAACAAGAGTCTCGAAAGGGACCGTGAGTTCGAATCTCACCTCCTCCGCAGTTTTGACAAAAGATTTAATAGATGATAAAATAATGAAGGAAAATAGTTTGACCATGCAATCTCCCCTGGAGGATATATGAGAAAGAGTTTGTCCGAAGAAGAGCTGCAGGAGCTCGCCGTCATGTGCATCAAGAGAGATTGGCGAAGCTTCAGTAGTAAGGAAGTGAGAGAACTCGTCTCTCATCGCGAAGAGTTGGAAGGATACTTCCGTGGTATGGCGAAGTTCGTCGAGATCACCGTCCCGACGATCCCCGCTTACCAAGAGAGAAGAAAAGCTCTCGGTAAGCTTCCGCTGGCCAAGCTCAGAGACATGGCTCTCTCCCTCGCCGAGAAGAGGTTTCTCGAGACCGAGGAAGAAGATGGGTCGAGAGATTTGGACATCTATCCGGATTCCGACGAGACCATTCTCCGTGAGGTCTTGTGGGAACGAGAGATGCCAAATCACAACATCCACTAGTCTCAACAGTTCTTTGTGCCCAAGACCGACACTTCCCAAAAGAGGTGCCGGTCTTTTTCATTATTTTAGTATGATAAAATTTATCTATGGCTAAAAATGGTACATCTATACTTGAATGGAATGCTCCAGAACACGAACATAAGGAAAGGAGTTCTGATTGGTTTTGGTCTGTCGGTATTATAAGCATTGCCATCTCTATCGTCTCAATAATTATCGGTAATATAATTTTCGGCATACTTATTTTGGTTTCTGCCTTTTCTCTCGCTTTGTTTATAAACCGCAAACCAGAAGATTCGCGTGTGTTGGTAAATGAAAAAGGAATCCAAAACAACAAAATCTTCTACCCATTTGAAACTCTTTCAGAATTTTGGATAGATACAGAACACTCTCACAAAAAAATAATCCTCCAATCAAAGAAGGTGTTAATGCCGCTCATCATAGTACCCCTAGGAGATGAAGTGGATACGAGCAAGCTTAGATCTCATTTAGAAAATTATTTGAAGGAAGAATACCACTCTCTCCCCCTCGTCGAAAAAATCTTGGAGTATTTTGGATTCTAGTGCTCCCAGTAGGAATCGAACCTACATTTTAACTTCCGCAAAGTCATGTCCTATCCATTGAACGATGGGAGCTTGTACACTCTAGTCTAGCGTTCTTTAAAATTCTAACCTAACTTCTTGATCATCTTTGAGAGACGAGACTTCCTGCGGGAAGCAAGGTTTTTGCTCAAAGTCTTTCCTTTGACAGCTTTATCGAGAGCTTTTTGTGCAGTACGGAAAGCAAGTACCGCATCTTTCTTCTTGCCTTCTACAATAAATCTTTTTACAGATTTTACCGCGTTTGAGACATTGTCTTTCCTAATACGATTAAAAACCTGCTTCCTAATGGAGCTTCGGAGAGCCTTTTTGGCGCTTCGTGTTATTGGCATGGGGCTATAGTACAGAATAAAGAATAAAGAATCAAGAATGACGATTTTTCATTCATTTTTTATAATTCGTAATTCACGCGCGTGCACGTTATGATATTCCTATGATCGGCACGATACAGGGCACTATCCGACACAAAGATATCCGTAGTTTGATCGTCGATGTGGGTGGAGTGGGTTACAAGGTGGCAGTAACCACAGACACATCCCTCGGATTAGAGAATGGAGATTCCATATTCCTTTGGACATACTTGGCGGTTAGAGAAAATGCCTTAGATCTATATGGTTTTATAGACAAAGACACCAAAGATGTCTTCGAGCTTCTTATAACCATCTCCGGCATTGGTCCGAAAACAGCTCTTTCCATCTTAAACGTCGCCACACCAAAAACCTTGAGAAAGGCAGTGGCAAACGACGATACCTCTTACCTAACAAAGGTCTCCGGTATTGGTAAGAAAAATGCAGAGAAGATTGTTATTGAACTCAGAGACAAACTCGACATAACAAATGAAGACAGAAGTGAGAATCTTAGAGCAGAGGGTGATGTGGTGGAAGCGCTTGTATCTTTAGGGTACAAAGAGAGAGATATACGTGAGGTGCTAAAAAAGATGCCAAAACCTAAAGAAAATGAAAATGCTGGAGAGATGGTCCGCCAAGCCCTCAAACTTCTATCAGATAAAAATGGATAAAACTCTACAAACAATCAAAAAACTCATTCCCAAAAAACTTTTTGATAAGTTGAACCCTTTATACCACTACTCACTATCTCTGTTGGGAGCATTAATCTACCACTCCCCTTCCTCTGAACTTACTGTCATAGCAGTCACAGGGACAAAGGGTAAATCTTCTACCACAGAGATGCTAAACGCTATCTTTGAAGCTTCTGGAAAAAAGACAATCCTTCTAAACACTATCCGTTTCAAAATTGGCGACAAATCAAAACCAAATAAACTCAAAATGACGGTGCCGGGAAGATTCTTCCTACAAAAACATCTCCGAGATGGAGTTAAGGTTGGATGTGATACGGCTATCATAGAGCTCTCAAGCGAAGCTGCTAAACAATACAGGCACAAATTTATCGACCTTGATGCACTCATCTTCACCAACATATCTCCAGAGCACATAGAGAGTCATGGGTCGTTTGAAAAATATAAGTTAGCAAAACTTTCTTTAGCAGAATCTTTGGGAAAAAATAAAAAAGAGAGGAGTATCATTGTCATTAATAGTGATGACCCAGAAGCCGAAAGTTTTCTCGGGTGTAAAGCTAAAGAGAAGATCAAATTTTCTCTCAAAGACGCCGAGCCGTGGGAGGTTAAAGAAAATGGGATAAACCTAACCTTCAAGGGAATGAGAATCCACTCAGAGCTTCGAGGAGAATTTAATATAAGAAATATGCTTGGAGCCGCTTTCTGCGCAGAAGCTTTTGGTATTGATAGACAATTCATCAAAAAAGGTTTGGAAGAACTCTCTGTCATCAAAGGTAGAGTTGAGTTTGTAAAATTTGACGAGAAACAAGACTTTGATGTGGTGGTCGACTATGCTCATACAGCAGACTCACTCAAAGAGCTCTACACGGCTTTTAAATACCGCAAGAAAATATGCGTCTTGGGCAACACCGGAGGAGGGAGAGACAAATGGAAAAGACCAGAGATGGCTAAGGTGGCAGATAGCTTCTGCGACACAATCTTCCTCACCAACGAAGACCCGTATGATGAGGACCCAAAGCAGATTATTGATGAAATGCTCGCAGGATTTTCCAAGAAGGAGCCTGTGGTGATCATGGATAGACGCGAGGCTATACGAGAGGCCATCAAATCAGCCGAGAGCGGAGATATGGTGCTTATCACTGGTAAGGGTACCGACCCTTACATCATGTTAGAAAATGGCAAAAAACTTCCTTGGTCCGACATGGATGTAGCTAAAGAAGAACTAGAGAAAATCCTTAACCAAAATGCCAGAGCTTCCTGAAGTCCAAACTACTGTAAACGGACTCAACGCTACTGTGCGTGGGAGAAAGATTGTAAGTGTCTGGACTGATTATAAAAGCTCTCTCAAGATGCACAAAGGCTCTATAAAAGAAGAGAGGTTCTTCAAAGAATTTAAGAAGAAGGTTATTGGGCAAAAAATTCTAGAAGCTGAGAGAAGGGCAAAAAATATTTTGATCCATCTCTCTTACGGTCAGACTATTTTGGTTCACATGAAAATGACAGGGCACTTCGTCTACGACAAACCAGAGTACCCCTTTATAAGATTTTCTTTAAAGCTAGATAATGGAAAGATTCTGTCTCTCTCCGATATGCGCCGTTTTGCCAAGGTGACTCTCGTGGAGACAAAAAAGATCCATGAGTCAAAACATCTCTCCAACATTGGACCGGAACCATTAGAACCAAGCTTCACTCTCAAAG
>CAYGLE010000006.1:0-9157 GCA_964350995.1 uncultured Candidatus Saccharibacteria bacterium | reverse complement strand
TCAGCTTCTTAGAAAACCAAAGGGGAAAATCAAAACAGTTCTCATGGATCCGAGTATTATCGCGGGTATCGGCAACATCTACTCAGACGAAATACTCTGGCGAGCGAGTGTGCACCCAAGCTCCGTCGTAGCCAAGATACCGAAGCAAAACATTGAGAAAATGTTTGAAGCCATGAAAATATTATTGAAAAAAGGTATAGACTTTGGCGGAGACTCAATGAGCGACTATAGAAACATCGAAGGTGAGAGGGGTCAATTTCAAAATCATCACGAAGCCTACAGAAGAACTGGAGAAAAATGTAGGAAAGATAAAGGAATAATAAAAAGAATAGTTGTCGGTGGTCGAAGCGCCCACTTCTGCCCTGTACACCAAAAACTATTCAAGTAACTTAAATAGAGCGATACCTGTAGCAACAGAGACATTAAGCGACTCTTTCTTCCCTTTCATTTCTATTTCCACTATTTCATCCGACATCTCTAATGCAACTTTTGAGACACCATCTACTTCGTTGCCAACAATTAAACATAGTTTGTCAGCTTCTTGGCTTCTTAGCTTGTTAGCTTTTGGATGCTGTTCGATGGAAATGATTTTGAAATCTTGAGATTTGAGTTCTTTTATTACTTCTACAACATCTCCTTTGTACTCCCACTCAAGACTCTCTGCCCCAAGCGAGACCTTGGTAAAATCTGAACGCTTCCTGCCAAAGCGATCAAGAGGGGCGGGTGTAGTGCCCACAAGGTAAACCCTGCTTACCCCCAAACCTTCGGCCGTACGAAATATGGAACCTGTGTTCTCCACACTCCTTATGTTGTCTAACACCAGTACACAGGTTTTGCTCATAATGATAAGATACACGTATGCTTAATCCTTTTCCAGACCTACTTACATATTCGTTGTTTGCCCCATTCATACTTAGAGTCGTACTTGGCTTTGTTTATCTAGATATTGGGATCTTAAATTTTAAGAAAAGTGGGAATCAAAAACTTCTAGGTATCGTAGAAATTATCGGAGCGGTAATGCTCTTTGCCGGCTTATATACCCAAATAGCCGCTCTCATCTTTATCGTCATAACCGGAATAAGTTTCTATATAGAATACAAAGACGAAGATGTTTTGAAGAGAGACATCGTTTTCTACCTATTGGTTCTCGCTATCTCTATCTCACTACTTTTCACCGGTGCCGGCATCTACGCCAAAGACCTCCCACTCTAAATATAGAGTCTTTGATTGCTGGCTATAGATTCAAATTTGTTGTAGTTTAGAACTCTCGCCCCCATAGCTCAGTGGTAGAGCAGTTGCCTTTTAAGCAATTGATCTAGGTTCGATTCCTAGTGGGGGCACTATAGTTTGAGAATGGTTTTCTCTATCATTGTCTCCATCTCCCCTATCCCTCGACGAGCGTCGTGGTAGCCCGTCACAAGAGAAAAAGAGAGTTTTTCTAGCTCCTCAACTTTCCAATTTTTCAAAAAAGATTTTGATTTTTTATAGACAAAAGGGTTGAGCCCCGCTTCTTCAGCACTACTTGTCTTAGCACTCAAAAGCAAGGTCTTCACCCCCCACATCACTCGCCAAAATATTTCATCTGCGGTAAGTCCTGAAGCTAAGGCCTTCTCATATATAGTCCAAGCACTGCGTTTGTCTCTAGCACCTATTGCATCGGTCAGAGCAAAGACATTGAAGTCGTTCTCCCTCGAGACAACTTCTGTGTACACCTCCTCTTTGGCGAGATCTATCTCTACTCTCTCACCAAACAAATTTAATCCGTAGAATTCCTCTGCCATTAAATTGATTTAAGATTATTCCAATTTTTACCGAAACTAGCTTCGGCTACTATCGGTACACCATAAGTTTCTTTACCTTCTAAAACTTTCTGCATTATATCCTTAAGCTCTAGACCGACATCGTTTATTAAACCATCCTCCACCTCATAGACGATCTCGTCGTGAACCTGAAGCACAAGTTGAACTTTTTTATCCAAATTTTTTCCCTTGAGATAATCATCTATCCTCTTCATTGCAATCTTTACTATATCGGCTTCGGTACCTTGTATAGGAGCGTTGATGGCCATACGTTCAGCCGATGCACGGATAAAAGGAAGGGGGGACTTGAGACCTGAGAAATATCTGCGTCTACCAAAAAGAGTTTCGGTAAATCCTCTTCTCTCAGCCTCTGCTTTAACCGAATCAAGATACTGAGAAAGACCTGAAAAAGTTTCAAAATAATTATTGTAGAATTCTTGCGCCTCTTTCCTGTCGGTCTTAAGATTAGTTTTTAAAGCATTAACTCCCATACCAAAAAGCACACCGAAGTTTATAGTCTTGGCTTTGATCCTCATCGCCTTATCAACCTCTTCTGCCTTCACCCCAAAGACTTTCATAGCCACTCCAGTATGCACATCGATCCCCTCTTTAAATATCTCTATAAGCTTTTTATCTTTAGAGAGTATAGCTGCGATACGAAGCTCTATCTGCGAATAATCCAAAGAGAGTAAGCTATTACCCTTTTCAGCGATGAAAGCTTCTCGAATAGCGCGACCGAGCTCTGTTCTTATGGGAATGTTTTGAAGATTTGGGTTTTGCGAGGCCATACGACCGGTGGTAGAACCCGCAAGAATAAAAGTGGAGTGAAGCCTTTCGTTTTTATCCAACTGATCAGGGATTGAGTCTATATAGGTAGAGAGAAGTTTTTGTAATTCTCTATAATCAAGAATGAGGGGGATGATCTCATGTTTGTCTTTTAGCTTCTCAAGCTCTGACTCTTTGGTAGAAAACCCTCCACTAGCAGTCTTCTTTTGTCTTGAACCGGCTAAACCCATTTTACCAAAGAGCACTTCACCGAGTTGTTTTGGGGAGTTTACATTGAACTCCTCTCCAGAGAGTTTCCAAATATTCTTCTCAAGCTTGGAAAGGGTTTTGTGATAATCCTTAGACAAACCCTCCAACTTCTTCTTATCTACCTTAACCCCCACACGGTTCATCTCCTCCACAATCGGGATTAGTGGCTTTTCTATCTTCTCAAAGACTTCTCTCTGATTCCTTTTATCCAACTCTAGATCCACCACCTTCCATGCGTCTTTCAAATTATTGGCTTTGGTAAAGCTCAAGACATCTTCCATCTTTGGATTTGTAATGTTTGAGTCCACAACCCAAAGAGCCAGCTTAAGCTCATTATCTTCTTCTAGAACTTTCTCTATCTCCTTCCTTTTATCTATTATCTTTAGCTCTTCCTTGCCATTCAACATCCTTTTTACCCTCTCTGGCATTGTTCTAAACTCAAGCTTTTGAAAAAGTGTGTTCAGTTTTTCTACTTCAAGCTCTTCTTTCCAGTTTTTAGGCAATTTAAAATCAATTGGCGCATCACGACGAATGGTGGCTAAGGTTTTTGAGAAAAGAGCTTCGTCCTCATTTTCAATTAGCAGATTTTTTATTCTCTCGGTTATACCAGCTTTTTTGTATTCATCCCCCTTTTTCAAAGCCTTATAAATCTTCTCAATCGATCCAAAGGCTTGAATCAAGTTGGTAGCAGTTTTTTCTCCAATACCTCTAACTCCAATGATGTTGTCCGACGGATCTCCTCTCAATCCTTTGTAGTCAGGGAGAAGTTTTGGACCGAACCCGAAACGTTCTTCAACTCTTTTTTCATCATAAAGAATTGTATCGTTCAAACCTTTTTTAAGAGTGTAGACCGAAACTTCCGAACCCGAAATGAGTTGCATCGTGTCCATGTCTCCCGAAGCGATCACTATTTCTATATTTTTATCCTTCTTCATCTTCTCTACGATTGTGCCTAGCACATCATCTGCCTCAAATCCTGAACACGAGTACACTGGTATCCCCCAAGCAAAGAAAAGTTCCTTGGCTTTCTCAAGCTGGATCTCTAGATTCTCATCAATTTTCTTCCTTGTACCCTTATAGGCTTCGTAAGCTTCGTGACGATATGTCTTCTCTGGAAGATCGAAAGCGGCAACAATATATTTAGGCTTCAGGTCTTCAATAATCTTTATAAGCATTGAAGAAAGTCCGTAGAGAGCTCCAGTGGGCTCTCCTGTTGTGGTGGCAAAGTCGGGTAGAGCATGATACGCACGATGGATTATGGCGTGTGCATCGAGGAGGATGAGCTTGTCTTTAGAGAATTTCGAGGTGGCGGACGTTTTCATCTTGGTGAGTCAATACTATATGTATAGCACTCTTAGGTAAAATATTCTTTACCCTCTCTGCCCACTCTACAACAATAAGATTCCTGTTATCTTTTACGATTTTTTCCCAACCAAGACTCAATAATTCTTCCTCATTTTTCAGCCTATAGGCATCAATATGGATAAGGTGGGTAAAGATTTGGTCTTTGAGTTCGTAAATCTTCTCAATGACAAAAGTTGGGCTCTGTATGTGCTCATTTATTCCGAGGAGTCTGCCTATCTCTTGAGTCAGAGTGGTCTTACCGCTACCAAGATCGCCATTAAGAGCAATTACGGAGGCTTCGTCTTTTGGAGAAATTCTACCCAAGAGCTCTTTAGCAAACTTTTGGGTATCCTCTATACTTTTGGAAACAGATTTCATCTCTCTAATATAAACGAAAAGGGCGGAGATTTCTCTCCGCCCTTGTTGGGCTAAGCCTGTCAACGTCGACATCCACCCTGTGAGTCAGAGCTCCGAAGCCACATGATCTCCCAGACCGGTGGCTCACTCGGACCGGTGATCGAACTCGACGATTGCGTCGAGATGTAGGTGGTCAGTGTGGCCGAGCCGAGAGGTCGCCCACTCGCATCAAAACCTTGAGCGAGAAGAGTGACCGTCCGGTTCTTATCGATATCAAGCGATGCACTCTGACCATACGGCAGGTTCACAACGAGGACCCTGTCACGACTTGTGCTCTCGGTCACCGTAATAAAGGACCCCGAGCAGCCGTTGTAGACCTGAAGCATCGGAGCTTGGCAGGCACTCGCATAAAGTACGAGCGCTAGAATGAGAAGAGCCTTACGCATACAACCACCTCCTATTTGCCGGTTGGTTTTGCTGTTTGTTTCTGCTTATATTATACCATAGTTAATTATGAAAAGTCAAGGGGTAATTTAAGCCCATTTTTAGGCTCAAACCTGCGATGAAGAAGTTTTTAGAGTAGAATGTAGCAATGGTTACTTTTGATGAAGACAAGCAAAAAGAGCGAATAAAATTCCTTAGAAACAAAGAGGAGGAAGATCTTGTCTCTACTCTATCTCAAAAATATGGGGTGCCGTATCTTGACCTAACGGTTCATCCGATAAATATCGATGCTCTTCGTGTAATAAAAGAGGATGAAGCTCGTGCCAATGAAATTGCTATTTTTAATATCATAGACAAGAAAGTAGAAGTTGGTGTCCTCTCTCCGGAGAATGATAGAACTAAGGAGATTGTTAACTTTTTGAAAGAAAGAGGTTATATCCCAGAGATTTATATGGTTTCTCATGCTTCTTTGGAAAAAGTTTGGGACAGGTATAAAGATCTCTCCTATTCTTTTGAAACAAAAGCTGGTGCTCTCGATGTCTCAAACGAAGAGATCTTAGAAGTGATAAAAGAGGTCAAACATCTTCCCGACATACAAAGACTAATACAAGATATCTTAAACCAAAAGAAAGCTTATAGAGTTTCAAAAATTTTGGAGATTATATTGGCTGGAGGTATCGCTCTTGATGCTTCAGACATCCACCTAGAGCCAAGCGAGAAGGATGTGCGCTTGCGCTTCAGGCTCGATGGAGTTTTGACCGATATTTTGAATTTTGATTTGGAAACATTCAACCTCTTGCTATCTAGACTCAAACTTGTCTCAAACTTAAAACTAAATATAAAAGAGAAGGCTCAAGACGGACGCTTCTCAATAAAACTAGCCGACAGTGCTGTTGAAGTGAGAGTCTCTCTCCTTCCAGGAGAAAATGGTGAATCTGTTGTGCTTAGGGTTTTGAGTCCAGAGTCCACCCATGTCGCTTTAGACAACCACGACTTACATCCAAAACTTCTAGAGATCGTAAGAAAACAGATCAAGAAACCAAATGGCATGATCCTCACCACCGGTCCTACTGGGAGCGGCAAAACCACAACTCTCTATGCAATACTCAAGGAAATATATTCTCCAGACATAAAAATAATCACAATAGAGAACCCTATTGAGTATCATCTAAAAGGCATTGTCCAAACTCAAACAGACGAGGAGAGTGGTTACACCTTTGCCGAAGGACTCAAAAGTTCTTTGCGCCAAGACCCCGATGTGATAATGGTTGGAGAAATCCGCGATGCAGAAACAGCTACCACAGCGGTAAATGCAGCTCTCACGGGGCACCTCGTGCTTTCAACTCTTCACACCAATAACGCTGCTGGAACTTTCCCTAGACTACTTGATCTTGGAATCAATCCTAAAGTCATCTCGAGTGCGGTAAATATTGCTCTAGCCCAAAGACTTGTGAGAAAACTTTGCAGTAATTGTAAAAAAGAGGTTCCTCTAGATGGAGAGAAGAAAAAACTTTTCGACAAGGTTCTGGATGGGATTGTAGATAAAAGTTATCTTGAAGGAATCCAGAGAGAAAAGATTTGGGAGCCTGTTGGATGTCCGGAGTGCAACAATTCCGGCTTCATAGATAGGTTGAATATTTTTGAAGCGATACTAGTTGACGACAAGATAGAGAAGGTGGTTATACAGAACCCTTCAGAGCGTGATATTGAGGCTGTAGCGAGGGAGCAAGGGCTCCTAAACTTGGTTGAGGATGGATTTTTGAAAATCCTTAGTGGTCTTACATCATTAGACGAACTTCGTCGAGTTGTTGACCTATCCGGAGTGGAGTAATATAAGGAAAGAGGTTCCAGAGCGTACATCTCCAAGCAATAAGCACAAAACTCAAGGATAGTGGAAGCCGAAACCACCACGTCCTCAGTGAAGCGCTCAAAGCCCGCGGGGGCATTGCTTAGAGATGTATGATCTGGAAGATCAAAGATACAACTGTTCAGTTCGAACTCAATCCTAGCATATAATATATTTTATGTCAAGAGAGGAAAATAAAGAGGTCCGGAGCGAAACGAGCTTCCTAGATACAGAACTTAGACCAAGTCGTTTTGATGAATATATTGGGCAAGAGACTATTAAGGACAACTTGAAGATCTTGCTTAAAGCAGCAAAAGAAAGGAACTCTTACCCCGAACATGTTCTCTTCTACGGACCACCAGGATTAGGGAAAACGACTCTCGCCCACCTCATATCCAAAGAAACAGGAAGACAAATGAAAGCTACTTCGGGTCCAGCTATTGAAAAGGTGGGTGACCTGGCTTCTGTCCTTACCAACTTAAACGCTGGGGACATCCTCTTTATCGATGAGATACATAGGTTAAACAAAACCATTGAGGAAGTCCTCTACCCTGCTATGGAGTCTGGGACTTTAGATATCATCATCGGAAAAGGTCCATCGGCACGAACCATCCAACTCGAACTCCCACCGTTTACCCTTCTTGCCGCCACCACCAAAGTAGCCGGTATCTCTTCTCCTCTTCGATCTCGCTTCTCTGGAGGAGTTTACCGATTAGAATTTTACACAGAGCCGGAGATCGAAGAGATAGTCCATAGATCAGCAAAAATCCTTGGGGTTAAGGTAAAAGGCAATGCTGGTAAAGCTATAGCCAAAAGATCTCGCTTCACCCCTCGTACAGCCAACTACTTTCTAAAAAGAGCTAGAGATTTTGCCCAAGTCAATAAAAAAGATTTGGATGAAGAAATGGTAAACAGTGCTCTCGAACTTCTTGGTGTAGATGAGATGGGCCTCAATCCTTCTGATAAAAAGCTTTTACATGTTATCGCTGACAAATTCGGTGGTGGACCTGTTGGTCTTAGCACCTTAGCAGCAGCTCTTTCCGAAGAAGAGGAAACTATTGAAGAATTTAATGAACCTTATCTTATACAACTAGGTCTAATAGAACGCACAAACAGAGGAAGAACTCTAACTCCTCATGGTTATAAGCATATAGGTCGCACTCCGCCAAAAGATCTCCAAAAAAAACTTTTATAATGAAGAAAAAACATGGCAGGTCATAATAAATGGAGCAAGATTAAAAGACAAAAGGAGAAAACGGATGTACAAAAGTCCAAAATCTTTTCTAAACTTGCTAATGCAATAACCGTCGCCTCTAGAGAAGTTAAGGGAGATGTAAACTCCCCCACTCTTAGAGCTGTCATAGACAAAGCGAGTGAGTTTAATATGCCAAGAGAAAACATTGAGCGAGCAGTAAAAAAGGGGGTTGGAGGAGAGGGAGAGAAAATGGAATCAATTGTTTATGAAAGTTACGGACCAGGAGGTTCGGCTCTTATGATCAGTGCTTTAACCACAAATAGAAACAAGGCGGCTCAAGAGGTTAAGCACATCCTCTCCCAGTTTGGGTTTGAGCTCGCCTCACCTGGATCAGCATCTTGGGCGTTTAAAAAAGAAAATGGAGAGTGGATACCCATAAACAATATCCCTATCTCTCCGGAAGATGGAGAGATTCTAGAAAATCTTATAGAAAAGCTTGAGGAGAACGATGAAGTCCAAGATGTCTACACAAATGCAGAGTAGAGTGATGGGTAAAAAAATAGAGACAAGGGTTTTGGCCATAGATCCTGGGTTTGATCGTTGTGGGGTGGCGGTGCTGGAAAAAAAAGAAGGTAAAGAAAAATTCCTCTTCTCCAAGTGCATCACCACAAACTCAAAAGATCCTCACGAAATAAGGTTACTCCAAATAAACCGAGAATTAAGAGCTGTGATTAAAAAATGGAAACCAAATTCTCTAGCAATAGAACAACTTTTTTTCAATATAAACATACGCACAGCCCTGAAGGTGGCAGAAGCTAGAGGGGTCATACTTTCGGAAGCAGCTTCCTTTTCTATCCCTGTCTTTGAGTATAGCCCTCAATCAATAAAGTTGGCGGTAACAGGATACGGTAAGGCCACTAAATCTCAAGTAGAAATAATGGTCCTCAAAATCTTAAGGCTGAACACCCCCCTTAAACACGATGATGAGACAGATGCTTTGGCGTTGGGTATAACCCATCTTGCATCGACCAGAGGCATTTGATACAAATAACACGTTAGATAAATATACATAGATAAATTCATATGAAAGACGACCAATTTGGAGATGATTTCAAAAACGAAGAAGTAGAGGAGGAG
>CAYGLE010000005.1:0-13102 GCA_964350995.1 uncultured Candidatus Saccharibacteria bacterium | reverse complement strand
ATTTGGGCTCAAATGAGCCTTCAAAAGCTCCATGGTCTGAGAGTTTTGAGTCTTCAAAACTTTTGGTGCTCTACCAAGCTTCTCTCCCTGCGCCCTTATAACCTGCAAATTAACAAATCCAATGAAAACAAAAAGGCCAGCAAAGATGCCTACCTTAATCCAAGAAACAATGTGAGAGTCAGAAAACCTCTTGATGAACTATTGGTTAAACTTCTAAGGGTGTCGGTCGGTCGTAACTGCTGTTTCCGTATGATCTACATGATAACATCATTAACCTCTAGTATAGAAGGTGTTTTTGTGTTTCTGTGCATATCTAAAACAGCAAAAAAGCTTTAGATTAAGCCATTTTTATGAATTTCATGATAAAATGGTCAAAATGTCATTAAATGGCTTAAATCCTAAACAAAAGGAGGCTGTGGAAACCCTAGAGGGACCTCTCCTTATCTTGGCTGGAGCTGGAGCTGGTAAAACCAAGACCATAGTTGAACGCATCCGAAATATTATAAAAAGTGGGGTATCTCCATCATCAATTTTAGCCATAACTTTCACCAACAAAGCAGCCAAAGAGATGCGGGAGAGGGCGGATAGAGGACTAAGAGATGATAGAGATATAAACAAACCTGTCTCCATAGAAGAAAGACCTTTTATCTCAACCTTCCACTCTCTTGGAGTTCATATCTTGAAGGAAAATAGTCAGAAAATAGGACTTCCAAGACACTTCACCATTTTTGACAAAGATGATTCAAAACGTGCGGTCAAAGAAGCTTTGGTGTCGATTGGTCTTGACCCCAAAACTCACGAACCAGATAGAATCATGAGTATCATCTCTAAAGAAAAAGGTAGAGATACGAATTTTGAAGAGTATGCTGGTCATGCAGAAGGTGGGTACTTCACTTCAACGGTGGCAGAAGTTTGGGGTGGTTATGAAAAAATTCTAAAAAGAGACAACGCCCTAGACTTTGACGACTTACTCCTCAAAACCGTAAGACTCTTAAGAGGAAACGAATCTGTCAGAAGCCACTACAGGAAAATTTGGAAATATATCCATATTGACGAATACCAAGACACCAACAAAGTTCAATACGAGATAGCCAAACTCCTGACAGGAGAAGAAAGAAACATTGCTGTAGTCGGAGATATCGACCAAAACATCTACTCTTGGCGAGGCGCTGATATCCAAAACATTTTAAAATTTGAAAAAGATTACCCAGAAGCAAAAATAATTCTTTTGGAAGAAAACTACCGTTCAACCAAAACAATCTTAGAAGCAGCCAACACCATAATAGAGAAGAACAAGATTAGAGTGAAGAAAAATCTCTTCACCTCAAACTCCGATGGGGAAAAGATAGGCATACTCAAAGCTTTTGACGAAATATCCGAATCAGAGTTCATCGCCAGAAAATCTTTAGAGCTTATCAAAGCCGGACACATAGCAGAGGAGATCGCCGTCCTATATCGAGCCAACTTCCAATCCCGCTCACTCGAAGAAGCTTTTATGAGAAACTCCGTTCCATACCAACTCTTAGGCACAAGATTCTTTGAAAGAAAAGAGATCAAAGATATCCTTGCTTATCTCAAGGCCTCGCTCAATGAAGAATGTTTATCTGAAATAAAAAGAGTGATAAATGTTCCAGCCAGAGGGATCGGCAAAGCCACTATCGCAAAAATCTTCGCGAATGAAGAAAGTTCTTTAAGCGCCTCTGTCAGACAAAAAATCTCAAACTTTAGAGATCTTCTTAAGGAGATAAAGAGCAAATCACAAACATCTACTCCGAGCGAGACCATTGCTTACATTATAAAATCTTCTGGTCTTGAAGCAGAATGGAAGGAGAGTGGGGACGATGGGCTAGAGAGATTAGAAAACGCTTATGAACTTGTAACCTTCGCTCAAAAATACGACCACCTACCAATAGGTGAGGGGGTAGAGACGCTTATCACAGACTCATCACTACAAAGCGACCAAGACGAACTCGCTGGAGACAAAAAAGGAGTAAAACTCATGACAATCCACGCTTCAAAGGGTCTTGAATTTGATACAGTTTTTATCTCTGGACTTGAAGATGGTCTCTTCCCCCACAACAAGATCACCAAAGACAGCGTATCGGCAGAAGAGAAGGAAGAGGAAAGAAGACTTTTCTATGTAGCCATGACTCGCGCCAGAAAAAAGATTTTCTTAACCCATACCGATGCGCGGATGATGTTTGGCACAAGACAGATCAATATCCCTTCCGAATTTATCTTCGATGTCCCAGAAGAACTCACCGAGGAAGTAGACTTCGACGAAAGCGAAGTGCCAAGACGAGAAAGAGATACTCTTAAGACAATATACTTTTAATATGAAAGCCAAGAAATCATTGGGCCAACACTTTTTAAGATCAGAGAGAGCTCTATCAAAAATTGTTGAATCTGGAGAAATAGAGAGCAAAGACCTCGTCCTTGAGATCGGACCAGGACAAGGGGCCCTAACCGAAAAACTTTTGCCCCTAGCCAAGAAGGTTATCGCTGTAGAAAAGGATGATGAACTTTACAAAGAACTTGAGGAAAAATTTAAAAAAGAAATTTCTCTAGGAAAATTAAAGTTGGTCCACGGCGATATATTGGAGTTTGATACAAAAGATGAAGAGTTGAAAAAATCTGATTACAAAATCATTGCCAATATCCCTTACAACATTACTGGAGCCATATTAAAAAAATTCCTCTCTTCACCAAATCAACCCAAACTCATGGTATTGCTTGTCCAAAAAGAGGTGGCAAAAAGGATCACATCCAAAGACAAAGAAAGCTTGCTCTCTCTATCAGTTAAGGTTTATGGAGAGCCCTTTTATATAGAAAAGGTTTTGGCTGGCTCCTTCATCCCAAGACCCAAGGTAGACTCGGCCATAATCCTTATAGATAAAATATCCAAAGACTTCTTCAAAAACATAGATGAGGAAACCTTTTTCTCCACGATCAAAGCAGGATTTTCTTCAAAACGAAAGAAGTTGTCATCAAACTTAAATATTATCTATGCAAAAGAAACAGTCTCAAATGTGTTTAAAAAACTAAACCTTGATCCAAACACAAGAGCAGAAGATATAAATATATCCATTTGGAAGGAAATAGCTCTAAACCTTTATAAACATTAATAAGATTTCTATTAATGTTATATCCACTTATGCTTAAAAATAAGCATATTTAGCTTTAAGTATCTGTTACAATTTAGTTAATATGCGACTTCGCATTTTGTCGGCTTTTGTCCTTTCATTGATACTCATAGTCGGAGCAACTCTCTTGAAGCCTTCTTCGACCAATTCCCCTGACCCCAAAGTGGTCTCGATAGACAAAGACACTAGTAATTCCTTAAAAACAAATTCGGAGCTTGATATCGCAAACCTAGAAGCTTCGACTGATAATCAAAGCAAGGAAAAATTAACTACAACCGATCTGGTCGGTAGACAGTTTATGGCTGATTACTTAAGTCTCGCTCAAGCTGGAGAGATCACAGATAAAAGCTTAGAACTTTTGACAGACAAATATGTAGACAACTTACCAACCATAAGCCAGTCTAGAAAAATAACTTACCTAGATATAAGTACTGCCTCAGACAACAAACAAACTTTTCAAGAATACAAAAATGCTATCACTAAGATAAACCAGGAGTACGAAAGCGAGATAGCCAGAGTCTATACTTCTAATTCTAATGCTGATGATTACGACAACTTCATATACTCTATGTCCAAATACATCGGCTCTGCGTACGAAAATGCTGCAACAAAACTTTCTAGGATAAAAGTTCCAACTTCTTTGGTCGAAGTGCATATCAAACTCGTCAACGCTTACTTCAAAAGCTCTGAATCAATGAGTTCGCTCTCCCTAGCCGATACCGATCCAGTAGTAGCTTTGGTAGGCGCAATATCTATAAAGACAAATATCAATACTGAAGATAGTATCCTTCTTGAAATTTCAGAAATAATGAGAAAGTATGATCTCTAAATTTAACAAACTAGTAGGGAACAGAATTATTGTAGGGATGCTTCTTATCGCTACTGTATCCTCAACGGCCTATGCCCCAATCTTTGCACCCAGAGCTCAAGCCATCTTTGGTATCGGAGACATCGTTATAGATGTCAAAGCATTAATAAGATCTGTTGTTGATGGTATTGCCATGAGGTTGGCTCAAAGAATGGTGGACCAAATGGTCCGCTCAACTATCAAATGGGCCAACACTGGCTTTGAGGGTGGTCCAGCTTATGTGACAGACACTGACAAATATTTTGGAAACATCGCTAGTGGAGTTATTGGGGAGAGTATAAATAGTAGTGAGCTAGGTTTCCTTTGTTCGCCCTTCCAAGCTCAAGTCAAACTCGCTTTGATAAAGCAGTATGTGGAGGATGATACGAGGTACCAATGTACTCTAGACGAAATAGGGGTAAATATAGAGAACTTCAAAAACAACTTTAGCGAAGGTGGGTGGGAAGCGTGGTTTAAGATAACTCAAGAGGACCAGAACAATCCTCAAGGCGCCTTCCTTAGAGCTCGGGCAGACATAGACGCTCGTCTCAGTGGTGAGCTTGCTAGAAAAAAAGATGCATTAGATAGAGGAGATGGATTTTTAGATTTCCTTAGTTGTAAACAAAGAAATGTTTATCCTCCACTAGATATTGAAAGACAGTACAGAAATGAACCTCAAAGCAATTGGCCATCTCCTTGGAACGATCCCGAACGTTACAATCCGAGTAAGTCTGAAGGGGAGTGTCTTGTGGAAGGTCCTGTCGTAACCCCAGCAGCAACCATCAAATCTGGTCTTGATTCAGTCCTTCCTAGTGGAATGGAGAAACTTATATCAGTGGAGCATGTGGAGCAACTCATCGGCGCCTTTGCATCTGGGATACTTACCAGATACGTCTTTGGCTCTGGGGGACTCATTGGAGATAACTTTGCCGACCATTTTAGTGCTAGCAGTAACTCTTCTATAGGAGCAAATGGTGGTTACGGATGGAAGTTCTGCGCCAAACTCGATAACTTCTGCGCCTTCTCGGGAACAGAGTTCGTCAGGATGTCTTGGTTTGAGGTAGCAAGGGGATCTGATTTGACCCCAGAACAAATTAGAGCGATGCCAACCAGTGCTAGAAGATTTTTCAGGATACAAGAAAAGTCTAGTGAGGAAAAGTCCTTCACTGGTGGAGTAATGTGTGACAGAGATTCCTTTGGTGTAGGAGCTCTCATCCCTCAAGACTCGGGTGTTGAGGTCTCAATGGAAACTGTTCAGTGCGAATACCTCGGTCTCCTCCCTCCTCCACCACCAACAGGCACCACACAATTTGGAGCTGATTACCTAGCTTGTAGTCCAGAAACAGATGAGACAACTGTGGACGAGAGAGCTCTCTGGATCATTACCACCACTTACCCAACAGCCAACACCTACGGCTGGACTGGAGATGAAGTGCCCGACACATCATTAGATAACAGGAGTACAGACAAGTTTAAAGAAATGTTTTACGAATTCTCTGGAAGCAAATCAATGCAAGTCACAGTCTTTGACCCAGCGGGGTCGCCTCTTAGAGCTGTTGATTGCTCTGGTGATATCTTAGTTTCTCCAAAAACATGAGGAAGTACAGATCACACATCTTAGTATTTGTTTTCTTAGGAATATTTTTCTTTGGTGGAGCTCACGAAGCGCTTGCACAAGAGGAAAGTAACTGGCTGTTGAAATGGGCTGGTAGCAGTATCTTGGATACCATCAGTTCTGGTTTGGGAATATTGGCATACCTTGTAATGCAGTTTATGTATTGGGTAACGATGTTTACTGGACTCATACTAAATGCCGTTGTCTACCACACTGTGATAAAGATGGCCGTCTATCTGGAGAATCTTCAAGCCATAGATGTCACTTGGACTCTCATTAGAGACGTGGCCAACATGGGGTTCATCTTCATGCTCCTCTATGCATCTATCATGACCATCATAGGGAAGGGTGGGGAATATAAAGGTCTTATTGTGAAGATGATCATAGCAGCAATACTCATAAACTTCAGCCTCTTCTTCACCAAAGTCATCATCGACATAGCCAACCTCCTCGCTCTCACTTTCTACGGAGCCATAACCCCTCTAGCAAAACTTGATGAGTTTTGGACAGGTGGTATAGCCAACGGTATTACAGAAGCTTTGGGTATCCAAGGGTTTGGCTCCCTTGCTCAACCAGGCGCCACAACCGCCCTTGCAACCATGATTATGGTTACCGTTACACTTCTTATAGCTTCGTTTGTCTTCTTGGCAGCGGCCGTGATGTTCCTCGTGCGATATGTGGTGCTTATAATTACATTGATACTCTCTCCAATAATGTTCTTGGCTGGTGTCTTCCCACAATTGAGTAAGGTACACAAAAGGTGGTGGAGTGCTCTCTTTGGTCAAGCCTTTTTTGCTCCAGTCTTCTTCCTCCTCATGTGGATCACACTCACTCTCATACAAGACATTAGTAGTGGTGTCTTTCTTGGAGGTAGTACCGGATCGCTATCTGGTGCTATAAACGACTTCGAAAATACAGTTAGCATGGTGCCGCTATTTATAAACTTTGCCATCATCATAAGCTTTGTGGTTCTCTCTTTAGTTATATCCAAACAAATCGCCGATGGTGCGGGCAAGGAATCTCAGAATCTAACCAAATGGGCTATGGGTAAGGCTGGTACAGCAACATTTGGAACAGCAGGATTCCTCGGCAGACAAACTATTGGCAGAGGGGCCGGAGCAATAGCAAATAACCAAAAAATGAATGCCGCAGCGGCCTCTGGCAGTATGAAAGCAAGGCTTGGGCTCTGGGCAGCAAGAAAAGGAGCTGGATCAAGTTTTGATGCAAGAGCGGGAACAATCCTTGGTGCTGTCAGCAAACAATCTGGTGTAAGTTTTGGTAAAGCGGGTGGAGAAAAAGGCTTTACAGAATATAAGAAAAAGAAAGCTGAGGAAGCAGAGAAATATGTTAAAAGTTTGGCTCCCGGAGATGAGGTCGTCCGCAGAGCAGAAATGGAATTGGAAACAGCTAAGGAAAATAAAGACCTTGAAGCAATAAGAGTTGCTCAAGAAAAATTGGAAAACTTAAAGGGTTTGAAGGGTAAAGATCTAGAAAATAGAAAAGAGGAGTTGCGAGAAAAGAATGAGGAAATAATAAAAGAGAAAGAAACCCAAAAACAAATTGATGAGAAAAATAAAGAAATAAATGACGCAAGCACAGACGGTGGAAGAAGAATGGAATTGAGATCGGATGTAGAAAAACTCGAGAAACTAAAAGAAGAACAGAGGAAAAAAGCTGATGAAGAGAGAAAGAAAATAGAAGAAATGAAAGTGGATAGTGCTGCTGATAGAAGGAAGAAAGCTTATGCGGAATTTATTGAGAATAAATCTAAACTTGCTAGTTGGTTAGGATACAATATAGCGGCTGGAGCAAAAATAAGAAAAGAAAAAAGTAAGAAAGATAAATTCGTCGAAAGCGCAAAGGATTTTGCTGAAGAATCAGGTGATGGTGGCGGAGATAAAGATACGAAAGAGGAAAAACCCAGTGAAGAAAGTGTTCCAGAAACTCAAACTGAAGAGAAGAAATAGTATATGGACACAGAAACTCAAAAATTAATAGACGAGCAGTTCAAAATCCTACCCGAAGCTCTACAAAGAGCTATTACTCTAACGCCGTGGAGAAACACCGTTTATGACTTAGCTAAATTAAATAATTTAGATTCCAATAAGACCGAAAAGCTGGAAACGGAAGTGATGCTTGTTGTTTATGGCTTCGAAAGTCAAAATGATCTGGTAAAAAACATTACAGATAATTTACCAACAGACATCACCAGAGCTAAATTGTTGGTGGAAAAAATAGATGAGCAGATTTTGTCGGAGATACTAAGTCAAGCAAATAAAATAGAGAGTGAAGGACCCAAAGAAACGCTCCAATCTATAGTATCAACAAACACAGAGCCAAAAGAAGGGGTGTCTCTAGCTTCTACAGTTATTGTTGAAAAACACTCTGACCTCCCAATGATCGTGGAGAATAAGCCCAAAACAAGCCTAACCTTTGAAGAAAGAAAGAAGCTTGTGCCAAACCTTCCTGACAACAAAAGCCACTACGCTGATAAAATAGATCCGTATAGAGAGCAAATATGAAATTCCAAGTACCACAATACATAGAGGTTGAGGACAAAATCTTTGGACCACTGACCTTCAAACAGTTCATTTACATAGCTGGGGGTATTGGTATTGCTGTTGTCTTCTTTACTCTATTTCCCAGATTCATCGCAATTATTTTGTCTTTACCGGTGGTTATCTTTGGTTTTGCCTTAGCCTTTTTCAGGGTAAACGAAAGGTCCTTCGCTCTCATTATTGAAGATTTTTTCAAATTCCAAGTTGCTTCTAAGCTCTACATTTGGAAGAAGGAGAGTGTCAAAAGGAAAGATGAAGATGGTGTGGTGCTAGGCGAGAGACCTCTTGAGCAGCTTTCTGTGCCAAAACTTTCTGGTTCTAAGTTAAAAGATCTTCGATTTGAGCTAGATGTTAAACAACAATCAAACCCTGTTACAAGAGATAATGTATAATTGATCCATGTCATCGAGTGCTCCTACTCAATCTTTTGTTCCTATCAAAGAAGTTCGAGACGGCATCATCATAGAGAGAGATGGTGGTATGCGAGCTATACTTCTTGCTTCATCTTTAAACTTTTCCCTCAAATCAGAAGATGAGAAGAGTGCCATACTTCTCCAATTTCAAGATTTTTTAAATTCTCTGGATTTCCCTGTACAGATTGTAATACAGTCAAGAAAGCTGGATATCCGACCATACTTAGCCTTACTTGAAGAGCAGAGTAAGCTCCAAACAAATAGTTTAATGAAACTCCAAACCAGAGAGTACATAGAATTCGTCAGATCCTTCACCGAGTCGACAAACATTATGACCAAAAACTTCTTTATAGTCATATCTTACAATCCTTCCATCATAGGCGGTGAGAAGGTGAGTGGTCTCTCATCTCTTATAAAAAAGAGTCCGAAGGACAAAGCCACGGCTAAGGAAGTAACCTTCGACGAATCCCGAACCCAACTCGAGGAGCGTTTGGCTGTGGTTGAGCAAGGACTTATCCGCACAGGCATCCGTATTGCAAGACTCGGCACAGACGAGGTCATAGAGCTCTTCTATAAAGCCTTTAACCCCGGAGAAACAGAGAAGGCTATAATAAAAAAATAATATTATGGGATTCTTCGACTCATTAATAAAAAAGGAAGATAAAAAAACTGAAAACAGGATCCAGTCTATTTTGCCTCAAGAAATTTTTGAAGCAGGAGTTCTGGAGCTTAAGGACCTCATAGCTCCTTCAGCGCTTAAGGTTACTCCTAGAGGGCTAGACCTTGGAGAGAAGATTTTGCGAAGTTTTTTTGTCATCTCTTATCCTCGCTTCCTCTCTGAAGAGTGGTTCTCTCCCATCCTCAATATGGATAAGGTTTTCGATGTAGCTATCTTCGTCCACCCAATAGAAACGGCTAAAATACTGAGACAATTCCAAAAAAAAGTAGCTGAAGTAGAAAGTCAAATCCACTCAAGAGAGGAAAGAGGGCTTGTTAGAGACCCAGTACTCGATGTGGCCTACCAAGATCTTGAAAATCTAAGAGACCAGCTCCAGCAAGCTCAAGAAAAACTTTTTGATGTGGGGCTCTACATCACCATCCACGCCGACTCTGACCTTGAGCTTGATAAGGTGGAGAATGAGATCAAATCTATCCTTGAAGCCAAGTTGGTGTATGTAAAGCCAGCACTCTTCAGACAAGAGCAAGGTTTCAAATCTACCCTTCCTTTAGGAGATGACCTTCTTGGTGTTCATTCCAAGCTCAATTCTTCCCCTCTATCATCTCTCTTTCCTTTCACCTCCTTTGACCTAACTTCCGATAAGGGTATCCTCTATGGTATCAATAGGCACAACTCATCCCTTGTCCTCTTCGACCGCTTCTCACTCGAAAACTACAACTCCGTAATCTTCGCCAAATCAGGTGCGGGTAAGTCTTATTGCACCAAGCTTGAGATACTTCGTACTCTTATGTTTGATACCGAGGTCATCATCATAGATCCAGAAAGAGAGTACGAGTATATGGCCGAAGCGGTTGGTGGAAGATACTTCAACATCTCTCTAAACTCCGAACACCACATAAACCCCTTTGACCTACCGGTGCCAACCGCCGATGAGTCCACTGCCAATATTTTACGAAGCAACATTATCAATTTGGTAGGCCTCTTCCGCATCATGATGGGAGGGTTAACCGCAGAAGAAGACGCTATTATCGACAGAGCTATTACCGAAACATACGCTCTCAAAGATATTACAGCCGATTCAGACTTCAGAAATGTCGAACCTCCACTTATGAGCGACTTTGAACTCGTGCTCTCTGGTCTTGAAGGGGGGGAGTCTTTGGCCCAAAGACTTACAAAATACACCAAAGGTACTTGGGCTGGATTCATCAACAAACCAACAAATGTAGATATAAACAAAAAACTCGTAGTCTTCTCACTTAGAGATATGGAGGATGAGCTCAAACCCATAGCCATGTATATAGTTACCCACTTCATATGGAACTCGGTTCGAAGAGAACTTAAGAAGAGGCTCCTTGTCATCGATGAAGCTTGGTGGATGATGAAGTCAGACGACACAGCCTCTTTCCTCACCGGACTCGTGAAGAGAGGAAGGAAGTATTACCTCGGTGTTGCTACTATCACCCAAGATGTTGGAGACTTCTTGAAGTCGCCATACGGCCTACCTATCATCACTAACTCTTCCATCCAAGTTCTTTTAAAACAGAGTCCAACAAACATAGATAACCTACAAAAAACCTTTAACCTCACAGATGAGGAAAAGTTCTTGCTTCTTGAGTCAGATGTTGGAGAGGGTATCTTCTTTGCCGGTCTTAAGCACGTTGCTATAAAGATTATTGCTAGCTATACAGAAGACCAGATAATCACTTCCGATCCAAGCCAAGTTCTAGCCCAAAAGAGAGCTAGAAGAGAGCTCGCAGAAACAAAAGAACCAAATGAAGCACCAATCCAAAAAACTTAGTAGTTCTACAATTGCATTGATGGTTTCTGTTGCGTTGTTTTTTGATGCACTCCAGTGGCTTTTGTCTTTTGTTTTTATGCATTGGCTGGCAACCATTTTTGCCTACATGACCTTTGGTTTATGGTTTTATCTAAAAGATATCAAGCTTATGACTCCCAAACGCTTGTCCACAATAGGAGGCTCTTTTATCCTAGAAATTATTCCATTTATAGCTGTTTTCCCCGCAATTACTGCTATGGTTGTCATAACCATACTCGATGTCAAAGCAAAAAAAATTATCTCCGCTACAGAAGAAAAGCTTGGTATATAATATATAGATGCTTAGGATACTTGTTCTTCTTTTATTTCTTCTACCAATACAAACAAAAGCTTTGGGGGAAGTTGATCTCATCTGGGAAGCAGATACATACACCCCACCTTTCTACAAAGGTTTACCTTTGTGGAGCAAACAGTCCCAGATAAAGTTTGTAGCTATCGAAAACATCCCAAACAAATCTCCGTCTACTCTTATATATAGATGGAGTAGAGATGGAAAGGTTATAGGCTCAAGCTCTGGAGTGGGGCAAAATACCTTTACCTTTAGCGATAGCGTCCTCTCGTTACCAACTGAAATAGAAATAGATGTCTTTGAGGAAGAGGGTCAAGGCTCTATAGGTAGCGCCTCTCTTGTCTTACGAACCATTCCCTCAAAATCAATTGTGGTTGAAGACAATCCTCTTTATGGACTCATGCTAAACAAAGCTATCTCTGGAGAATTCATCATCAAGGAAGATGAGTCGTCCTTTGGTGCCATACCTTTCTTTGAAAACGTATCCGCGAGATTCGCCCCAGCTATTACCTATACATGGTCAACAAATACTGGAGATAGAAGGTTGGGAGAAACAGTGACGTATAGAGCTCCAGAAAAAGGAGAGGGGACAGCCTCTATAACTCTCACAACCTCAAACAAAAAAACTTTGAGCGAACCCACAAGAAACAACTTTTTGATAAGATTTAATAAACAAAATGATTTCTAAAAAAAATATTTTTCTATTTTTGTTTATTGTTTTCCTTGTTATCCCTAGCAATGCTTTAGCCCAATCTGGCGGATACGTGCCTCTAGCTCCTATAGATGGAGTAAGTGTGGAGGGGGAGGTGGTTGATATAAACAGCTTTATCCCAAATGCCATCAAACTCGGTATTGGGATAGCTGGGGTGTTGTCGGTGATCTTTATCATGATTGGCGGACTCAAATATATCGTGACTGATGTGGCCCAGGTGAAAACAGATGCCAAAGACACAATACAAAACGCTGTTGTCGGACTTTTGCTTGCTATAGGTGCATACGCAATCCTTAATACCATAAACCCCAAGCTTGTAGACTTCCAAATAAACATCCAAGGAGTAAGACAGGGGGATGAGCTACCAACCACCATAAGTTTTGGGGGTGGAAACCGAACATACACCAATTTAACTGCAGAAGAAGTGAGTTGTGTATCAAACTGCGTTTCTCTCTCTGGCACAGGTTTAAATCTTAAGGGTGGTGGCAGTGAGGCTTGTTCGAATGATCCGTGTTATCTAAATAGTGGTCTCGTGAATAAACTGCAGTCTTTAAAAAGCTTTACAGATACTTTAGGAATAGGATGGCAGGTGACAGAAGCTTTTCCTCCAACAACTCGACACGAAAGCCCTTGTCATAATGAGGGTAGATTGGCTGGTAGATGTGTAGATATAGCTCTCACAGGAGACACAAGCTCTACTACAATGGTTACTCAATTTATATATGCAATACGAAGAGAAAATTTCAGTAAATTTATTTACGAGAAATGTCCGGCAGATCCATTAAAAGGATTTGTGTGTACTAGAAACACTAGAGGAGAACATGCTCATGTAGAACTATAAAATGTCTAAAAAAACCGCCATCATAATAACAACCTTAGTAGTCCTCGTCGGCACAAGTGTTTTGTATTTTATGATTGGGGGAAAAGTACCTCTATCTCTACCTTCATTTATTGAGTCACCATTTGGAAACGCGCCCGAAGAACCAGAAGGAACTCCAGAAGGTTATAC
>CAYGLE010000004.1:0-13276 GCA_964350995.1 uncultured Candidatus Saccharibacteria bacterium | reverse complement strand
CCAATCGAGATGACGACGATTGAGTGTTGGGATATAGGCAATGAGATTTTTCATCACTTACCACCCTCACTCAGATATTCATCCATCACTCTTTGGAAAATGGCCGCAAGTTCCTTCGCTCCTTCTGATCTCAAGCGACGAAGCTTTGCTGTCGTGCTTGTGATGTTCGGATCTGCTTGTGCTTCGAGATGACGGATCTCGCCACAAAACTCTCTCAGCTCAGCAATTTTCTCTTGAGTAAAGGAGCTTGTCGTCTTCGAAACAACAAGTACTTCTGGTCTCACCAGCTTGATGAGATCATCGGTGTGATGATCGGTGTGTCGACGAGTGATGATCTTGATAAAATACATAGCTCCGAGAAGCTCGATCCTTGATTCGAACGGATCGAAAGGCCTCGTTGGATCTATTTGACCCTTCGTCGCGCGGGTCAATTCATCCGAATCGACACCAACAATGAGAACATCTCCAAGCTTGCTTGCTGCCTCAAGATACCGCTTATGTCCAACATGGAACATGTCGTACACGCCTTGAGTCAAAACAACACTGAACCCAGAATCTCTAAGCTGCCCAACAACTCTACCGAGATCGCCGAGGTCGGGAATGTATTTGCCATCAAGACCACTACCACCCTCAAGGATCGATTTAACGGTTGCGCTCACAAAACCCTCCTTTGGTTGTTTTGAAAGTACTGAACTATCGCAACAATACTCCTGACAAACTAGAAAGTAAAGAAATGTTTTTAAGTATAAAATTACTTCACATCAACACCCATACTTCGGGCAGACCCCTCGATAATTTTCATAGCTGCCTCTATGTCGTTGGCATTCAAATCAGGCATTTTTTTCTCCGCAATCTCCTTAACTTGAGCTTTGGTAATAGTTCCTATTTTTGAGATATTTGGTTTACCAGAACCCTTCTCCATCTTCAAAGTCTTTAGTATCAAATTTGAGGCAGGTTCGGTCTTGTATACCATGTGATAAGTGCGATCCTCGTAGACTTCAACCACTGTGGGCACAACATCTCCGACCCTATCTTTAGTCTCATCGTTAAAACGCTTAACGAACTCACCAATGTTTATACCAGCACCTCCTAGAATAGGGCCCAATTGCTGGCCAGGCACGGCCTTACCGCCTGGGATCTGAAGCTTTAGAATTTTTGTAACTTTTTTTGCCATGATTTTGAAGCTCTACACTATCCTAACTTTTCTTAACCTGCAAGAAGTCGAGTTCTACCGGTGTCTCTCTACCGAACATTGAGACAAGCACCTTGACCTTACCTCTCTCCCTGTCAATCTCTGAAACCTTACCCTCCAGATCCTTAAATGGGCCATCGACGATAAGCACAGGATCTTCTATAGAAAGATTAATGTTGTGTGTAACCTTATCGGCATTCATCCGGTCAAAAAGAGAATCCACTTCTTTTTTATCTATAGGTACAGGGTAAACTCCGGAACCAACGAACCCTGTAACTCTTGGCGTATTTCTCACCACATACCAAGAATCATCTGTAACGATCATGTCAACCAAGATATATCCTGGATATATCTTCTCCTCCTCTTCAACTCTTTTGCCACCTTTTATTTTTATTTTCTTTTCTGTTGGTACTACCACGTTAAATATCTTATCTTCCATACCCAAAGACTCTATCCTCTGCTTCAAATTTCTTTGCACAGCATTTTCGTATCCAGCATAGGTGTGGATGACATACCAGTTTCTTCCTTCAGATATCTTTTGCTTCGTCATTTTATTAGATTAAAAACTTTTGAATAACCAAAGATAAAATATAATCGAAGAACCCTAGTGTTAAAGCAGTAACAATAGAGATAACCACAACAATCGCTGTGAATCCAATGGACTGCTTCTTTGTAGGCCATTTGACGTGAACAAGTTCGGCCTTTGTATCTCTAATGTATCTTATAAATCTTTTCATCTATCTAAAATAGATTTTTTTACTAAAAAACGCCCTCCCCGGCGTCTTTTAGATAATACTACATTGCTTCGTCGTCTGTCAATCTATAGGTAAGATAGCTTTTTCTTTAGCGTATCTCGTAGGTAATGGTTACACTAGATGTGATCTTGTTCTCACCAGTTGGAACAGAAACTGCCTTAACAGCATCTCCGCCCATACCCATAGCCTCTCCTCCCAAATAAGTTGGATATATTCCAGGACTCCATGTGTTATCGCTAAAATCTACCACTCTACCAAGTCTTACTCCGAGAGACTTAGCTAAAGTTTTTGCTTTATCTCTTGCTTCATTAACCGCTTCATCGCGAGCCTCATTCATCAAAGAATCAGGATCATCTATAGAGAAAGCCAGAGAAGATATGTTGGTAGCTCCTCTAGCCCCTGCTACCGAGAGAGCTTGTCCAGCATCAGCGGTGTTTCTTATCTTTACAGAGATGCTATGAGTGACAGTGTATCCATCAGGAATTTGTCTTGAAGGTGGGCAGTAGCTCATCGTGCAAGCTATTGGCTCGTAAGTATATTTTGGATATACAGAATAATCTGAAGTTCGTATATCCTTCTCCTCTATACCAAGAGCCTTGAGTGCTTCAAGGATGCTATCTGTCTTTGTGGTTACAGTATCTTGAGCTCCTCCGACTGTTTTAGCATCGGCTGAAACAGAGAAGGTGAAAGTGGCGATATCTGGTGGAGCAAAAGCTTCCCCCTCACCACTTACAACTATGGTGCTATAGGCAACTGCTGGTTGTCTCCAGTTTTTGAAGACTGCCAAGGTTTGTATGGCTAAAAATATGACCAATATGACTCCCCCCAATCTAACCAGTTTTAAGAGGTTTTTAACCTCATTTTGATCAAAATATTGTTGCATGAGGGTATTATATCACAAACGCTTAATTCGCCTCCTCCACCACTCCCTTTCGGATAAAAAAATGTTAAAAATGAGAATTGTAGAACTAACAGCAAGTAACCCCAAAGCAATACCCGCAAGCACATCTATCGCAAAATGAGCCCCAAGATAAACCCTAGAAAAAGAGACTAGAGAGGCACCAATGATACAAAAGATGATTAAGGTAATTTTGACAAACCAATGTCTCGACCAACTAAAAAAAGAATACCCTAGAGTAAAGAAAAAAGTGGTAGCCACCGTAGCATGACCAGAAGGAAAGCTCCAACCAGAGAGTTCCGCCACCAGGCTCTCGAGTGGTCTTGGAACACCTAGAGAATTTTTCATCACAACAAAAGTGACAATAGAGAGAGTGATCGAAACAATATAGAGCATGGTATCGTATGTATCCCTATGTAAGACTAAGATTATAGCTAAAACGACTGAAATCATAGAGAGAACAAACGGAGAACCGATATTTGTCACAAGAAGCATGAAAGAAGTTAAGGCTGGCGTACGTATGTATATCATCGCATTCTCTATCGCTTCATTGAAAGGAGTGAGCTCTCCTGCTCCACTAGTCACTCCAGCTGTAACGACAATAAGAGTGAGCCCAGAGAAAATTACGACAAGAAGAAAGAAAATATTTTTAATAACACGCGTCAGATTCATTTTTTGTATATAAATCGTATCACAAAAAAAATGCCCCAACGCATACGCGCGTTGGGGCCAGAATCACTTCGACGACTTACGATCGATACGTTGTAGACCTAGACAACTCCATCCAGGCCTCAGAGAGCATGTCGACAGCTCTCTGCTCACATCCTCTGTGCAGCTCCGAAAGAACCTGCTCCATTCTCTTTTGAGTGAGATTGTAAAATTCACGAATCTCATCCAAAAAAGCCGGATCCCTAGAAGTCCTGAGGCTTCTGACATCGTGCCTGATCGTCTCGATCACTTCACGCATGAGTCCGTGCCCACAACCGCTCTTCCTCTCTTCGCACTTCCTCTGAACCCTACCTATCTTGTTGGGCCTCTTGTTGATAGTAGAGCGAGGAACGACCGTGGGGCCTACCGCTGACGGATTCGTCGTCTGTCTCATGCTGACGTGCTCTCCTTTGGTGGTGTGAAAGCTTTCAGAGAAACACTATTTATATACTGCAAGGTACTTACCTTAGACCATTCTACCCTTCACCTAAACTTAATCAAGGTTACTTATCAAGAGTAGACTTCATGGGATGAAGGTGTGAAGCAATACCTATAGCTGAAGCGATAATGACTAAATTCTTTATTATGTACTGACCCTCAAGAGTAGGTACCAAAAAACTCTGCCAGGTCTCTTCTGTTAGAAGAATGAGTGGTCCAAGAGTCATAACCATGTGTATAGATAGAAGGAATATAGCTACTCTCTCTACCCCCTTCACAACAAACAAAACTCCTATTAAGCATTCAAAAATACCGAAAAGGATAATGAACAAATCAAAACTCATTATAGGAATCGTACTCTCAAAAAGATTTTGGACGAGCTGGCTAGCCGGACTTAACCCCAAAACCTTAAGCAAACCGAACCAAAAAAATATAATGAAGAGAGAAAATCGCGCAACCGGCAAAGATACTTTTTTGAAAAAAGTTATAAGTTTCAAATCAATAGCTTCCATATAAACTCATTATACTAAAAAATTTAGATAAAACTGATAATTATCTCCTGGCTCTAAAAAGTTTCTTGGCAACTTCGATCAGAAAAATATTAAGAACTCCAATCAACATAACTCCTAAAACCCAATAAAACGGTAAAGGTTTCGTCCCAAAGAGCGTCTGAAGAACTGGAACATAAATAGCTATACCCATAAGGAAGAACCCAGCAAGAATGCCAATGGTTAAATATGGGTTTGAGAAAAAAGGATAAGACAAAATACTCTTATCTAAACTTCTAACAGAGATAGCTACAAGTAGTGTATATGTGCCAAAAGCAGCAAAGGTGAAGGTCTTAACTATCTCTGGATCAAAACCAGCCTTAAGCAAGATAAAATATAAAATAAAAAGAAGAGCACTGGTTGAGATGCCGATCACAAGAACCAAAAACTTCGTCAGTGGGTCAAACAGCGTTATCCCCTTCTTGCTTGGTTTATGCGACAAACCATCTTCATCCTTCTCAAAAGCAAAAGCAATGGCAGGCAAGCTGTCTGAGAAAAAGTTCACCCAAAGAATTTGGAGTGCGTTTAAGGGCAAAGGTATCCCAGCTACAATCGATCCTCCAATCAAGATAAGTCCGTCAGTCACATTCGATAATAGATAGACAATGACTTTACGAATATTACCAAGGATCTGCCTTCCTTCTTCTATAGCAGAAACAATCGTCTCAAAATTATCATCAAGTAAAACAAGGTCGGCCACGCTTTGCGCCACCTCCGTACCAGAACCCATGGCTATACCAACATTTGCTTGTTTAATACTTGGTGCATCATTGACTCCATCACCGGTCATGGCCACGATCTCTCCAAGTTCTTGATAAAGCTTAGCTATACGCAACTTATCAAAAGGCGTGACTCTTGAGATCACTGAAAGATGCGGTAATCTCTCCTTAAGAGATTGGTCTGATAAAGTTGAGAGTTCTTGTGCATCAAGAACCGAATCTTTTGTAACAGACATCCCAATCTCTTTAGCAACAGCAATTGCTGTGCCTTGATGATCTCCAGTAATGATCACTGTTTTTATACCAGCTCGACTTACGCGATCGATTGTGTGCTTGATGTTATCTCTTATCGGATCTCGGAAAGTAATGAGCCCGTCAAAAGAAAGATCAGATAAATCAAAATCCTTTGAAAGCGAGAAACCTTCTGTGTGTTGTATCGTCTTGGTAGCAAGTCCTAGCACCCTCTCTCCAGAAGATGCGAGCTTGTCTACCTCTCCGAGTAATGATGTTTTCTCTTGTGAAGATATGGATGAATAAGAAAGTAAGACATCCGGAGCCCCAAACACAACAACTAAATGCTTTCCTGATTCTATAATGAGAGAAAGAGAAAGCTTTTGAACCGCGTTAAACGGTACAACTTGTAAAACATTAGATTTGTCCAATATTTTTGAAACCGATATTCCACGCTGAGCAGCAGATCTTACAAGCGCCTTCTCCATTATCCTGCCATTCATACGCCAACCCTCTGGATTGTCTTCTGGATTTTCTATCAAGACATCGGCATTCTTAAGAGCATGAGCGAGTATCTCCTCTTCTGTGGATTTTAATGGAATGATTTTCGACATCATCATAAGCGCTCTGGTAAGAGTGCCTGTTTTGTCGGTGAGGATAACGGTGGTGCTACCAAGAGCTTCTGCGGCAATAAGTTTCCTGACTACACCCTTTCTTTTTGCCATCCTTTCAACACCAACAGCCAAAATGACCGTCATTGATATAGGTAGACCTTCTGGTATAGCTGAGACAGCAATAGCGACCGAGGTAAGAAACATTTCAAGAATAGGCTTCCCCGAAAGAATGCCAATAGCAAACACACCGACCGTTAAAACACTCAGTAGGATACTTAAATAAACACTAAACTTAATAATTGCCTTTTGAAGTGGAGTCTTCTCGTGATTGGAAGTGTTTATAAGTGAGGCAATTTTACCCAACTCGGTTTGGTTGTTAGTCCTGCAAACTAAAGCGGCACAAACACCTTGAGTGACAAGGGTGCCGGCAAAAATCATCGATGACTGGTCTGAAATTATAGAAGACTCGGAAACACTCTTCGCTGATTTGGAAACCGGTAAAGACTCTCCTGTTAGGATCGACTCATCGACCTGAAGATCATTTACGAAAATGATACGTGCATCTGCCGGCACTCTATCGCCCTGAGCTAGACGAACTATATCTCCAGGCACGATCTCTAAAGCATCCATCTCCCTCTCTCTACCATCACGAATAGCTCTAACTCTTTGCTTAAGATATGTTTTAAGTTCGGCTAGTGCGTTCTCTGCCTTATTTTCCTGCCAAAAACCTAAAATAGAGTTAATGACGACAGCGACAAAGATAAATACTGCATCTCTATAATCCGAGACAACCAAGGTGATAACCCCAGCAAAAATTAGAACGAGGATCAGAGGGCTCTTGAGCTGACTTAGAAATATTTTCAACCTATCAGCTCTTTTTGAAGACTCAAAAGTATTCTCACCAAAAACAACAAGACGCTCTCTCGCTTCTTGTGAGGATAACCCTCTTTGAATATCTGTCTCTAAAATCTTTTCTGTCTCCTCTACAGATAGACCCCAAAACTTTTCTTCTTTTGTATCCATACCTAAATACCATTATAAGGGGTACTTATCGAGATCCTTAACCACTAACGCGGGGTGCCTATCGGGACTCGAACCCGAACAGCAAGCTCCACAAGCTTGAGTGCTAACCATTACACTATAGGCACCATGCAAATACTCAATCTTTATAACACAGAAAGTCGAAGTGTGCGCAGGAGAGGATTTGAACCTCCACACCCAATGGGTGCTACCACCTCAAGGTAGTGCGTCTACCAATTTCGCCACCTGCGCGCAGGTGAAGAGTAGCAAAAATACCGCTAAGCTTCAACAGGTTTTTCTTCTGGAGAACTCTCTATAGATACAGATTGTCTTACATTCCTCATCTGGCGACGTACCTCCTTAGCGGCCTTATCGCGAATGTGGTAAAGCTTGGCTCGACGAACCTTAGCACGCTTTACTATCTCAATCTTATCTATCATGGGAGAGTAGAGAGGAAAGATTTTTTCAACACCTACCCCAGAGGCAACTCGACGAACAGTGAAGGTGGCTCCGGCCTCTCTTCCGTGCTTACGAGCAAGCACGAGACCTTCAAAAGCCTGTAGACGGACCTTGTCCTTCTCCATGATCTTCTGCCACACACGCACGGTGTCTCCAGCTCTTAAATCGAGAGATGCGCGCTCATCGGCCTTTATTGGTGTTATAACTCTGTTTGAATTCTTTTCCATTAAGGGACTTAATCTACCACACCGAGACCTATGGTGTCGAGAGCTTCCTTAAAGTCTTTTGGATAGGGTGCTTCGACCACCTGTTTCTCTCCTTTTAAGTCTAGAAATGAGATAGACCTAGCATGCAAAGCTAGTCTAGAAAAATTTAGAATCGACTCTTTGGTGGAAGCGTAGAGTTTATCTCCCACAACAGGATGATGAAGGGCTCTGAAGTGCACCCTGATCTGATGAGTCCTACCGGTCTTTGGTTTAGCCTCAACAAAAGTTGTTCCATCTCCTCTACCAAGAACTCTAAAGTGAGTAACGGCCTCCCTGCCTTCTCTACTAACAACTTTTTTTCTAAAATCAGACTTGCTCCTACTTATCTTAAGCTTTATGGTTCCATGATCTTCTTTGAGATTGCCATGCAGAAAAGCGTGGTAAACCTTTTCCACTTCTCTGTTTTGAAATTGGCTTTTCAAAAGTTCATGACCTCTCTTCGTCTTAGCAAGCAAGAGAACCCCCGAAGTCTCCTTGTCCAAACGATGCACTATACCCGGTCGTTCAACCTCACCCAAACTTTCTCCAACATTTTTTGAATCTGGATATTTTTTAACAAACCACTCTGATATGGTCAGTTCATCTTCCGAAACAGAAGATCTATTATTCTTTGAAGCGGGGTGCACCATAACCCCTGATGGTTTATTTATAGCCAAAACATCTTCGTCTTCATACAAAACATTTACTAAAAAATCCATAATGTGGGCGATACAGGACTTGAACCTGTGACCTTCGCTGTGTAAAAGCGCTGCTCTACCAACTGAGCTAATCGCCCATATTCTAGGATACTAACATACTTACTAAAGCTTCTGAAATTTGTGTCCCCGGCAGGAATCGAACCCACATCAAGGCCTTAGAAGAGCCCTGCTTTATCCATTAAGCTACGGGGACAAGTCTTTTAAACCATATCATAAAACAAATTTATATCGAAGGATCTGGAGTCGTCTCCTTAGTAGTCTTGAGAAGGTCGAAAGAATCTTTTTTATTCTTATAATAAAGTGCGTTTTTCTTTAAAAAATTCTTATCAACCGGAGACTCGGCTGTGTCCACCATCTGCGAACCGAATCCACCACTCATAACATTTATAAAAGTTATTCCACTATAAACAAGTGCTACGAGAAACAAAAACAGAAAAATAGAAAACATTATTTTCCAATCAGCATCGGGATTCCCCCCCAAACCAAGAGAGCGACCCTTATCTTTGTATTCATCTCTCTTTTGAAAAATTTTCATCATTTTGTTGGATAAGTTGTTAGTCTAAGAGTTGAATTTGTCCTCCATTCTTTACCATCGGAAAGAAGATCCAATCTGTCTATATTGTATTTGTAAGGCAGATTTTCCAAAAGTTTTACAAACAAAAGATTTGAAGCCCACGATCCTCTAGCTTCTATCGTGACCCTCACTATCTCAGGATTGGTGATAGAAACATTTTTTGAGTCGTTTGTTATGGAAGAAATAGAGATACTAAGCCCTATATCTCTTCCAACTTTTTCGAGTCTTTCAATAAAGGCAACAAGGTCTGCTCTAGTGAGCACCACTTCATCTATAATAGAAACCTCTTCTTTATAAGTAAGTCTCACTTGTTCTATATTCTTTGCCCTAACACTGCTTCCAATATCTTTGTCAGCTTTCTCTATAGCTTCTGTTATATCGCTCTCCATTTTAGAAATAAAATACACTTCATAACCAAAAACTCCTCCTAAAACAAGAGTCAAGATGGAGATAAAAATTGTTTTGATTAAAGTCTTCATTGGGTTTTTTGAGGGGTGAGAGTAATCTCAAATGGAATATCCAACTCTCTAGCAATAGCACTAACAGGCAAATCAGCTTGCGCCCAATCTCCAGACTCACTCAAACTAGATTGGAAAGAGAGCAGATCTTGTCTGGTTTTGGCAACACCATTTAGTTTTATACTCTTGTTGCCGTTATTTTGTCTTGTCCACACAAAACCAGTAAGGGTTACACCAGAAGTTTTCTTAGCTAGAATTTTTTGGAAATAAGTATAGGGCTGATCGGGGCTATCGTTTGGTAAGGTGGCGGTAAGCTTAATCTTTATCTGCTCTGCCCAAGTTTCAAGATCTGTATTATCTACATCAGGTCTATCGTCCAAAGAAGATAGAGTGAAGAGTGCAGCATTCTTCTTCTCTAAAGCAAAGATAAATGATGGAAGAGTAGCCACTCCAGAAAAAATAAACAGAACAGAAAGCAAAATCATAGAGACGAAAATCCTTCTTAAGGAATACTCTCTTCTGGCTTTATTCACCGCTTTTTCTGGAAGAAGTTTATACATACTCTCTTGGACTTTCTTTTAAAGCTGCACCTATCGCTGCTGCGTATGCAAGAGATGTGTCGAACGGCATGTCGGGCAAACGTTTTTCTGTATCACAAACATTAACCCACACATTACCTAAAGAATAAGGGGTCTCCACATCGCTCATGATACTAGAGACAAGCTTGCTATCTTTTGCCCATGGTCCTCCAACAATAATCCGCTCAACTTTCTGATTCGGTATGTCGCCTCCGTCACGCTTAGCACTCCAGAAAGAAAAGAATTTTCTGATTTCCGCTTTTAAAGTTTTTATAAGTTCTGGATCTTGAGAATTTGAAACATCGGCAGATAGGGTGGAGCTAAACTGCACAACCTCATCGTGCACAAGATAGAAACCGACCCTCTTGTGTCCAAGATATATTATGAGATGAGATCTTTCGTCCCCCATCTTCACCAAAGAACGTGCTATGGCTTGAGACTCTATGTCGAATGAAACTGGGGTTAGCCCAGCCGATTCAAAAACTTCGATATAATCTTCCGCCACATCAGTTGGAAGCACAGACACCGCAACCTTAACCTCATTTGAAGAATCCACAACCTCAAAGGCAAACAGGGATTTTGAGAGAGAGACTGGAGCATTCTCCTCGATAACAAAGGCTACTGAATCCCTCAAATCTTTATATGGCACCTTCTCAACAGAGGTGGTAAAGAGATATGTTCTCTCCTCTGGTAATGTGGCTCTAACAAACTTTATACCTTGCTCTTTAGATAGTTTGGAAAGTACTTCTATAAGCCTTTGTTTATCCCTCACTTCTCCAGAAGAAACTATGCCTTCAGTGAGAGGTATCTCACCAGAACGATTTACGTGTAACTCCCCCTTCTTCCCAGGGCCAAACGATATAAAACGCACCATCCTTTCGGAAATAGAAACTCCAGCATCAGCGATATTCAAAAATTTTGGAGTAGGAAAAAGATCAAACAACTTCATGTTTCAATTATACCATCCTGTTTATTAGAAAATAATCTCCTTAAGTTTTTCTGCTGTCTATATAACTCTTAAGAATGAGTGCGGCAGCAGAAGCATCTAGCATCTCATTCTCCCCTTGAATATGAGACGCCTCCACAGAAGTCAGAAGTTCTGGATGAAACTCCACAGGTCGACCCCTAGACATAAGAGTTTCTGCAAATTTTTCAGCTTCTTTTTGAATAGGATTCGCCTCACCTTTAAAATTGGTCGACTCTCCAATGATAATTTTCTCAGCTTCAAAAGTATCAGACAGCCTTATAACCTCGTTTATCAAATTTTCATCATTTTGTAGAACCATGCGGGGAAGAGCAAATTGCCCTGTCTCATCAGTTGAGGCAATACCAACTCTCTTTTCCCCAAAATCTATAGCCATAAGACGCATAGTTTAAATAAATTTATTTGAACCTTGAGGAAGATAAATATCGAAAAGAGCAAAGAGTAGGCTTATTGTGAGAGGTCCAAGAAGGAAGCCTATCGGTCCAAAAAATGATAGTCCACCCAAGACTGATAGAAGGACGATGAACGGATGGATACGCATATTGCGACCAATGAGTTTTGGGCCCAAGAAATTGTCCACCAAACCAACTGCCAACATGCCCCACAAAAGAAGTCCGAGACCTGATGCAGAACTATTGGTTAGAAAAAGAAAGGCGACCGCCGGTATAAGCACAAGAGATGTGCCTATACCGGGGATGAGAGCTGTCACTGTGGCGATCGTCCCCCACAAGATAGCATTTGGAACACCAAAAATTGCAAGACCGGTAGCTGTAAGCCCTCCCTGAATAAGGGCGATGATAAGACTCCCTTTGATAACCGAATTTACCGCAAGCTCAAGTTTTTTAATAATAGCCTCATCGTCTGTATCAGAAAGAGGACTAAGTAGAACGACAAACCTCTTCAACTTATACCCATCTTTAAGTAAGCAGAAGAGAGAGATGAGGAAAATAAAGGAACTAAGCATTATCTTAGCTAGACTACTGAAGACAGTGCTGAGGTGTCCTATAAGCCAACTTAAACTCTGTTTTACATATTTATCTACATCGATTGCAACCTCTTGTGAAGCTGGGAAATATCTATTCAAACTCTCTACTGGTCCACTAAAGACATCTAGGATAACCCCCCTACCTCCACCATCTTCATTGAACGACAAATAAATCTGTTGAGCTTCCTGATAGATCTGTATTCCTAAAAATGAGACTGGGGTAAAAACAAACAAGATGACAGCAAAGATGGTTATGAGAGACGAGAGTCCTTCCCTATCTTTAACAAGACTTTTAATCCTCTTGTAAACAGGTTGAAGAATTGTGGCAAAAACCATAGACAAAATCAAAGCATAAAGAAAAGGCTTCAAGACAAAAAAAGAAAGAACCAGAACGCCAGTAAAGAGAGCGAGGAAGAAATAGTAGTTCTGCAGTCTTGGGTTATTCATATAGACAATTATAGTATAATTTTGAGATGGAATTATGGATTCAGAGCCATCCTATAGAAACAGCCCTACTCCTAATCTGGACAATGTTTTGGAAAGGTATCGCTCTTTGGAAATCTGCTGGACTTAGACAAAAGTATTGGTTTGTAGCAGTTCTTCTTATAAACACCTTTGGCATCTTAGACATCATCTATATCTACGCTGTAGCTAGAAAATATAAGGTTGAAGTGGTAGAAAATTGAGTTTTGTGTTTGTATAGAACCATTGGAGGAGTGGCAGAGTGGTCTATCGCACTTGTCTTGAAAACAAGAGTCTCGCAAGGGACCGTGAGTTCGAATCTCACCTCCTCCGCCATATATAACAAAACCCGCACTTAAGGCGGGTTTTGTAGTTTTCCTTAAAGTTATTCCCAATCCTTCATTATCTTCATCATTAGCTACATCTGCAAGTCTTGGTAAATTATTTGCCGTTACTGCAACAAGAACATATCAATTATTTAGTGGTTCTGTTACTGGTAGAGGATTTAAAGTATCTAAAGCAGGAGATTCTACAAATCATGCTATTGCAGGATTTGATTTTGAAAAATCACGTATCAGTGGAAGTTTACAATCCGGTACAGGAACTTCCAAAGTATTAGTATTTGATAGTGCAGTATTTGCTGCTACAGGTGGTGGAACTGATGTAGGTCCTACATATTCCCCATCAT
>CAYGLE010000003.1:0-14308 GCA_964350995.1 uncultured Candidatus Saccharibacteria bacterium | reverse complement strand
TAAGGTATCTTTGAGGTTTAAAAGACTATTTTTTGTCTTAACTGTTTTAGTAGTTGCAGGCTTTCTGTTTTCCTTATTTCGATCTCCACTGGTTAACACTTTTTCTGTCTTGTGGCGCGGAGAGAATTTCTTAGCTAGAAATGTCGGAACTTTTCTAGATATATGGAAGGATAAAATGGATCTTGTTGTAGAAAATCAATTATTGAATGAGAAGCTTCTGTATTACGAAGTTTTAGAGGAGGGTTTAGAAAATTTAAACGAAACTCAAGAAGAGATGCTATCTCTTTTTGGTCGGGGGGTGTCAACCAACTTTGTCTCTGCTGGAGTGCTGGTTCATCCTCCTAAGACCCCATATGACATTCTCATCATAGATGCGGGAAGTAGAGACGGTATTGAAGAGGGAGATCTAGTCTCTATCCCAGGTGGAGGAGCTATAGGCAAGATTGCTCAAGTTTTAGAAAATCAGTCAAAAGTTTCTATGTTTAGTACAAGTGGAGAGAAGACGGATGTCTTTCTCGAGAGAGGAGAGGAGTCTGCCGAGCTTGTTGGATTAGGGGGTGGGAGTTTTGCCTTATTTCTTCCCAAGGAGATAGAAATTGAAAGAGGAGATAAGGTTTTTCTACCTGGTATTGAATCAAAGATTGTGGCTTATGTGGAAGAGGTCACTCTTCTGCCAACAGATTCTTTAAAGAGAGTGATGCTTAGTGGAGTGGTGAATATAAATAATATAAGATTTGTGGAAGTCCACTAACACCATGCGTATATTTTATTCAATACTTATCTTACTTCTTATTATCGGGACACCATTTTGGTTCTACTTGCCTGTGATTTTTGTTGGTATAGTTATGTTTCCTTTTTTTGTCGAAGCTATAATTTTTGGTCTTCTTATAGATTTTGTCTATGGTCTACCGAGTGGGGGAATGTTTTTAGGATCAACTTACGGAGTGGCGGGAGCGATACTCGTATACCTCGCTATCCCTTTAAGAGAACATTTGAGATTCAATGTATAAACTTATTCGGAAATTTAAAAAAAGTTTTAGAAACAAAGGACTTGAGATAAATCCTGAAGATATCTTTATCGACTCTGCCAATCTCCCTGGTCTCAACAGAGACAGATTAGAGGGTCGTATAGAGAAGCCGATAGACAATAAGACTTTCAACTTTCTCCAGCTTGGTCTTTCTTTGGTAGTCCTACTTCTTATTGGAAGGTTGGTGGAACTTCAGGTGGTGGAAGGAAGAGTCTATACAGAAATTAGTGAGAACAATAGGTTAAACCGTTTAATCATCTTTGCAGATAGGGGAGTTATTTTTGATAGAAACAAAGTGCCTCTAGCCGAGAACACAATGAAGTTAGATGAAGACATCTTCGCTAAGAGGAAATATGCAGATCTAGACGGCATCTCTGCTGTCTTGGGGTATATAAAGTATCCACTACAAGACTCTCAAGGGCGTTTTTACGACGAATCTTACTTAGGTCAAGCTGGTGCAGAAAAACAATTTAACAATATTCTTTCTGGTAAAAATGGTAGTAAGCTCATCGAAACAGATGCTTTGGGCAGTGTCATTTCCGAATCAGTGGTGGAAGCTCCTTTGAGAGGTGGGGATGTGTATCTCTCCATTGACTCTAGGATTACGAGCAAACTTTTTGAAATTATTTCTCAAACCGCTATTGATAGAGAGTTTAAGGGTGGCGCGGGAGTTATTATGGATGTTAGAACTGGCGAGATCCTAGCTCTCACAAGTTATCCAGAAGTAGACTTAAACATCGTCACAGAAGGAAGTGATGATGAATCTATATCCAAGTTTCTTGCCGACAAGAACAAACCTTTTTTAAACCGAGTTGTCTCTGGTCTTTATACTCCTGGTTCTATAGTTAAGCCTATTGTAGCTATTGGTGCTCTAAATGAAGGAGTGATCACGCCAGACAAACAGATCCTATCTGATGGTTCTATAACTGTTCCTAATCCATATGATCCATCGAAGCCGCAAGTTTTTAAAGACTGGAAGGTGCATGGATGGCTCGATATGAGGAGCGCGATTGCTGTTTCTTCGAGTGTCTACTTCTATGAGATCGGAGGAGGTTTTGAAAATCAAAAAGGTTTAGGAATAACGAAGATCAATGAGTATTTCTCGCTTTTTGGTCTAGATGAGAAGACGGGGATTGATCTTCCTTCCGAAGTACAAAGTTATTTTGCTACTCCAGCTTGGAAGGTTACAAATTTCCCCGAGGATCCAGACTGGCGTTTGGGCAACACCTACCACACAGCGATCGGCCAATACGGCACACAAGTCACCCCTATAAATGCTGTGAGGTTTATCGCTTCTGTTGCCAATGGTGGTAAACTTGTGAAGCCAACAATTTTACTAGGTAGAAGGAGTGAGGGAGAGGAGGTGGTGAGAAGTATAAATTTAAATGAGGAACTTTATGAAGTTATCCGAGAGGGGATGAGAGCTTCAGTGACGAGAGGAACTGCTATTGGAGTCTCAAATGAGTTTGTCAGAGTTGCAGCCAAGACCGGTACCGCCGAACTTGGTGTAAGAAAAGACAGGACAAATTCTTGGATAGTTGGTTTCTTTCCATACGAAGAGCCTAAGTATGCTTTTGCTATTATCATGGAGAGTGGACCGGCAACAAACACAACAGGAGGAGTTTTTGTTATGAGGAATCTTATAGATTGGATGGCGCAAAATACTACAGAATATTTTGAGTAGTTTGTAAAGATGTAAGTTTACAGACTTGAAAAATTTTTTATTTTTGGTAATATATGCCTCATAATTTTATGGGTACTGAATACCTAACACAGGCAAAATACGACGAATTTGAGAAAGAGCTTAAGATGCTGAAGTCCGAGAAGAGAACGGAGATCGCCAAGCAACTTGAGTATGCTAAAAGTCTCGGAGATCTTTCGGAGAATGCAGAGTACCACGAAGCGAGAAATGCCCAAGCTATTGTTGAAGATCGCATTAACCACCTAGAAAATCTTTTGAGGTCTTCTTCTATTGTCTCTTCTCACAAATCTGATGTTATTGCTGTCGGCACTGTGGCTACATTGAAAAGAGAGAGTGATGGGACAAAAAAAGATTTCACCTTTGTCGGGTCTGAAGAATCTGATGCAGCTTCAGGTAAGATCTCTGTGAGGTCTCCACTAGGGTTGGCTGCTGTTGGTAAGAAGAAGGGGGAGAGTTTTTCTTTTGATACACCAAGTGGTGCTATGACCTATAAGGTGATTGATATAGAATAGATTTGTGGCAAGTATAGACGAAATACGCGAAGCGCGCTTAAAGAAGCTCCAGAAATTAAGAGAGCTTGGTTTTAATCCCTATCCAATAGAATCCAAGCAGGACAAAACTCTTTTTGAGGCGTCTCAAGAGTTTGATGAGCTGTCTAAAGAGAGTAAAGACTTGTATTTGGTCGGTAGGATCTTGGGTGTGAGAGGTCAAGGGAAAATAATTTTCTTTGACGTTGCCGATGGCACTGGCAAATTCCAAGCATTGCTTAAGAGAGGTGAGCCTACCAAGGAAGAAGAGTTTGATATGTTTAACGAGCTCTTTGATATCGGAGACTTTATTGAGATAAAAGGAACTCTTTTCCTCACCAAACAAAACGAGAAGACGATGCTTGTAGAGAGGTTGAAAATGCTTTCAAAATCTTTGCGACCTATGCCAGAGAAGTGGCATGGACTCTCTGATATCGAGGAGAGGTTCAGGAAGCGCTATCTAGACATCCTCTCTAACTCGGAGGTTAAGGAGAGGTTTGTGTTGAGAACAAAGATTGTTTCAGAGATAAGAAAAATTTTGGATGAAAAGGGTTTCCTTGAAGTTGAGACACCTGTCCTTCAGCCTCTATATGGTGGAGCTTCGGCAGAGCCTTTTACCACACATCACAACGCACTGGATAAAGATTTTTATCTTAGAATTTCCGACGAGCTCTACCTCAAACGATTACTCTCTGCCGGTTTTCCTAAAGTTTATGAGATAGCTCGTGATTTTAGAAACGAGGGGATAGATACAACTCACAACCCGGAGTTCACCATGCTTGAGTTTTACGAAGCTTATAGCGATGCGGAGAAGCAAAGAACCTTTGTGGAAGAGATGATAAGACGTTTGGCGCGTCTCGCTCCAGAGTGTCCAATAGATTTTGAGAAGCCTTTTGCGGTGAAGAAGTATGCCGACATCATCACCGAAGAAACGGGGACAAAAAACCCTTTCTCTCTACCACCCAAAGAGCTAGATGAAATGTTTAAGAAAATTAGACCAAACATCATCAAACCCACTTTTGTCATAGATTATCCAGTAGATATGTTGCCTCTGACGAAGCGTAAGGATGGGGAGGAAGGAGTGGTGGATGCCTTCCAACTTTATGCAGGTGGAATAGAGTTGGTCAAAGCTTTTTCAGAATTGAATGACCCACTAGATCAAAGAGATAGATTTGAAAAACAAGAGAAAAACAAGAAAGCAGGGGACAGAGAGGCGCAAGTACTGGACGAAGATTTCTTAGAAGCTATGGAGTATGGTATCCCACCAGCCGGAGGAGTGGGTATCGGTATAGACAGGCTCGTGATGCTCCTTACCAATGTTTCTAACATTAAGGAGGTAATTCTCTTTCCCACTCTTAAACCCAAGAGATAATTTTGCTATTGACAAATAAGGTATTTTGTGTATATAATGGGGGTTAGGAAAGTTCTCTAAAAACCCAAACATCTTGGAGGTGTAATTTGATTATCGTGTTTACGACTCTCGCGGTGATCTTCACCATGATAGCGTACGGACGTCTGCTCCGACTTCTTCTCGAGTCGGAGAGGTCGGGTATCAAGCCCAACATCGCAAGCTGGATCCCTTGGCTTGCGGTCGACATCTCTATCTTCACAGCTTCGGCTTATGCAGGCGCAATGAGAGAAGCGATCATCTTCGGTCTCTACTCTCTCGGATGTTTCGTTGTGATCTCCTTTCTATTCAATAAGGGGGAGATCAAGCTCTCGGTGGTGGATAAGGTGTCTCTCGTTGTGAGCTTAACCGCCTTCATCGCTTGGATAGCGACGGAGGACCCAGAGGTCGCAGTCTACTTCAATGTAGCGGTGGCGGTTTTCGCTTCTATTCCGACTCTGGTGCAAGCCATGAGACGCCCTGAACTTGAAGATGGTCGGGTGTGGTTCTACTTTTCCTTTGGAGGACTTGCGAACTTGCTTGCCGTCGAGGTGCCAGATATGCTCCACATGCTTCCAGCCTTCATGGTTTTCGTCCTCCAATCCGCCTTCTTCGGGTTCTCAACCTTTGGGAGATTGGAGAAGGGACTCAGTTTCTAGCCAAGCTCCTGTAAAAGCGAGATTAGCTCGCTTTTACAGGAGCTTTTTCTTTTTAATATATTTGACAAAATAGGTTTGTTGTGACAAAATAGGAAAAAGATAAACTGAACCTTAACCAAGGAGGTGTATGAAGAAGGTTTTTGTTTTGACACTTCTCATCTTTGTTGGGGTGCCTAGTGTAGCGGTCTCTCAAGAGTGGGAGATGGGTCTTCTCTACCAAAGGGTTGGCACACACGAGACTTCGGTAGAAGGTATTCCTCTCACAAACTTCCAGTTTCGTGCTTGGAGATACGTGAGTGAGAGGGTGGGTATTTGGGGGTTCGCTTACGGTGAGGAGCACTACATCTCTACTACAGCCGGTCTCTACTACGACTTCACGAGCTGGTTCGAGTTAGCTCTTGCAGTTGGAATCGAAGAATTCACCGATGAGAAGGATATCTACAGCCGGTTTGCCGGCTCATTACTTCTTTTCGGTGAGAGTATGTGTCCGACCGAGCTTTACTACGAGAATGGTGCGAGTGAGGAGTATTGGTATCTGGCCGATCTTCTCTGCACCCCGATCGATGGCCTCGGCTTCGGCATCTATTCTCAACGCTACGCAGGTATGGGTCCGAGGGTTATGATCCGGCTTCTTAGCGACCTACCTCTCGAGATCTGGGCGGCTCCGGCTGTCTACGACTTTGAGTCGAGAGATTGGAACTTCATTCTCGGCGCACAGATTGTGCTTCGGGGTGGTTCCTGAGGGGGAGTGGGGCGCGGAATTCTCAAGGAATTCCGCGCCTTTTTGTTGTAAGTCTTTTGTGGTGGATGTGTTTCTCATGAAGTGGATGTGGATAACTTTATTAGGAGAGTGGCCAGTAGTGGGATAAAATATCAACTAAGTGGGAGAAAGTGGTAATGAAGACAAATTATGTTTATAGGCGAATATCTACACACTATCGACGAGAAAAAAAGAATCTCGCTCCCATCCAAGTTCAAAAAAGAACTAGGAAATAAAGTTGTAGTTACTCGCGGGTTGGATAATTGTCTCTTCCTCTTTCCTCACAAAGTTTGGGCCTCGATCTCTGAGGAGACAGCCAAACTTGGCCTCATGCAACACGACACCAGAGGCTTCACTCGTTTTATGTTTAGCGGAGCGTCGGAGATAGATGTGGACTCTATGGGTCGCATTCTTATCCCAGATTATCTGCGAGAGTTTGCTGGGCTCAAGAGCATGGTCGTATATGCTGGAGTGCATAATCGCATCGAAATCTGGAATGACAAGCGTTGGGATACTTACAAAAAGAAGATAGAGTCCCAAGCAGAAGAGATGGCAGAGAAGCTTTCCTCCATAGGGCTCCAATGAGACACAAACCAGTTCTTTTACAAGAAGTTTTGACGGGTCTTAACCTCCACGATGGGGACATCTTTCTGGATGGTACCTTAGGTTCTGCTGGGCACACCTTAGCAGTCCTAGAGAAGTACAAAGATGTAGAAGTTGTGGGGTTGGATCGAGATCAAGAAGCACTCAAAAGAAGCGAGGAGAGGTTGCGGACTCTCTCTCAAAACCTATTTCTTAAAAAAGAAAGTTTCAGAAATATGGATAAGGTGCTTCAATCTCTTGGTATAAATCAGGTAAACGCAGTGCTTTTAGACCTTGGGATCTCCTCTGATCAACTAGAGGATTCGGGAAGAGGTTTTTCTTTCAAAAAAGACGAACCACTTGATATGAGAATGTCTGGAGAGGGGATCACCGCAGCTGAAATCTTAAACTCCTGGAGTGAGCGAGCCATTGCGCTCATACTCAAAGGTTTTGGCGAGGAGAGGCACGCAAAAATTATTGCTAAGAGGATAGTGGAGAGAAGAAAGGAAAAACCTTTCAAAACCACAAACGATCTAGTAGAAGTGGTTGGGGGTAAACAAGGCAAGATCCATCCTGCTACCAAAACCTTCCAAGCTATAAGGATCGCGGTGAATGAAGAACTCGATGCTTTGGAGGAGGGACTCGCTAAAGCTTTTTCTCTCTTAAGTAGCGGAGGTAGACTCGCTGTCATCTCCTTCCATAGCCTTGAAGATAGGATCGTCAAAAATTTTGTAAGAGATAGGGTAAAAAACGAAGAGGCCAACTCTATAACCAAGAAACCTATAATCCCTACAGATATAGAGGTGAGAGAGAATCCGAGAGCCAGAAGTGCGAAGTTAAGAATATTAGAGAAGAAATGAAATCAAAAGTCCTTTCAATAAAAATAAGAGAAAAAATATTTTGGGTGATGTTAAGTGTGTTTGTGGTGTCTCTCGGTCTCTATGTTCACTCTCTACTTTCTATAATCAACCATGTGGTGGTCAAAGAATCTTTGGTTAAGAGCAACAATCTACTCACTCAAAAAGTTAGTGAGCTTGAGTTCAAAAATGTTGCTTTAAAAAATAAGATCAATATTGAGTTTGCTGTGGCTCGCGGTTTTAGCGAAGTCAAAAATGCTCTGTATGTATCCAGAAGCAGTGTCTCTCTTACTCTTAATACAGAAGGAAGGTAGAATATCTTAATGTCTCATCAAGGACGACTAAGACTTCTTTCTGTCCTCGTTATTCTTTTTGGTCTTATTCTTATTGGCAATCTGTACCGTGTGCAGATAGTAAAGGGGGAGATATACAAAACCAAAGCTGATCACCAATACATCGACTCGATAAACTTCTTTGATAGAGGTTCTATCTATTTCACCACCAAGGAAGATAATTTGGTACCAGCAGCTTCCGTTAAAGGGGGCTTCTTCCTTGCGATTGACCCACAACTTTTCCGTCAAAACAACTCCAATAAGGAAGATATCTACAACAAGCTCAATGCTATTACCCCGATAGATAAAGGTATTTGGGACACGAGAGCTTCTCGCGATTATGATCCGTATGAAGAGATGGTTAAAAGACTTTCTCCAGAAGTAGCTCAAGCAATAAGAGAGTTAAATATTCCTGGAGTGTCGGTTTATAAAGAAGACTGGAGAGTTTACCCAGGAGGTCAGATGGCTTCGCATGCAGTGGGGTTTATAGGTTACGGTGGAGAGGACGATAAGGAGATGGCAGGAAGATACGGTTTAGAGCGTTATTACGAAAAGGTCCTAGAAAGGAAGGGGGACAAAGCTTTTGTAAACTTTTTTGCCGAAGTTTTTTCTGATATTAAAAAGAGTATTACTTCAGGAGAAAGTCCAGAAGGAGATATCGTCACCACTATAGAGCCTACAGTGCAGGCCATGCTTGAGGAAGAGCTTGGTAAAGTGATGAAGAAGTATTCTTCAGAATTTTCTGGAGGTGTGATAATAAACCCAAAGAATGGAGAGATAGTGGCTATGGCCATAGACCCAACTTTTGACCCCAACTCTCTACAGTCGGCTGGTTCGGTCGATGTTTTCTCCAACAAACTTGTTGAGGATAGATATGAGATGGGTTCTATCGTCAAAGCTCTCACCATGGCAGCTGGGGTAGACTCTGGAGTAATCACGAAGAAAAGTGTTTACAACGATCCTGGTTGCCAAACGATAGACAAAAAAACCTTTTGCAACTTTGACCGCACAAGTCATGGTACAAGAGTTTCTATGCAACAAGTTTTAAATAAATCTCTCAATACTGGAGTAGCTTTTGTTGTCAAAAAAATGGGTAATAATGTTTTCAGACAATATATGCATTCTTTTGGTCTGGCATCTACAACAGGCATAGATCTTCCCAACGAAGGTTTTGGTTTGGTGTCCAACCTCAACTCTCCAAGAGATCTAGAGTATGCTCAAGCGTCTTTCGGTCAAGGTGTAGCCTTTACTCCCATACAGATGACAAGAGCCCTATCTACTCTAGCTAACGGCGGGTATCTCATAACCCCACATCTGACCAAGAGGATAAATTATAAAATTGGTATAAAGAAGGATACAGATTTCCCCATTAGGGAAAAGATTTTTAAAGAAGGCACTAGCGAAGAGATCTCTAGGATGCTTACCGAGGTGGTCGACACCGCCCTAAAGGACGGAAAGGTAAAGATTCAAAATTACTCTGTAGCTGCCAAGACTGGCACAGCTCAAATCGCAAACCCGAAGGAAGGAGGGTACTTCAGCGACCAATACCTTCACTCTTTCTTTGGATACTTTCCTTCTTTTGACTCTCGTTTTTTGATCTTCCTCTACACTTATCGTCCACAAGGGGTACAGTATGCTTCAGAGACTTTGACGGATAGCTTCTTTTCTCTAACCAAATTTTTGATAAACTATTACAACATACCTCCAGACAGAGAAGCACCTCCCCCGCCTTCAATATAAGGAATGACCGATACTTTTAAGATAATTTTGATAAAGATCCTCTACAGACTCTCCGAGGCTGTACTTAAGAAACATAATCCAAAGATAATCGCTATCACCGGCACGGTGGGCAAGACCTCAACCAAAGATGCTGTGTATTCGGCATTATCCAAGTTTGAAAGTGTGCGAAAGAGTCCAAAGAGCTACAATAGCGAATTCGGAGTACCTCTCACTATCTTCGGGGTTAAGAATCCTGCAAAAAATATTTCGGGTTGGGTGAAAGTTTTACTCGAAGGGGTAATGCTTATCGTCTTTCCAAGTTATTACCCAAAGTGGCTTGTTTTGGAAGTGGGGACGGATAAACCAGGAGATATTAAAGAGCTCACAAAATGGCTCAAACCCGATGTAGTCATTGTCACCAAGCTTTCCGAGATGCCGGTGCACGTAGAGAATTTTCCTTCCAAAGAAGAACTTTTTGCTGAGAAGGGAAACTTGGTAAAAGCTCTCAAACCAGAAGGCGCCCTTTTTTTAAACGCGGATGATAAAAATGTTCTACTCTACAGGGATCTCTTTGCTGGGAGGGTGATCCTTTTTGGCAATTCAGAAGGTGGAGATGTGAGCGCTAAGAATTATGAGATCTCTTACGATGAAGAAAAATTTCCCCAAGGGATAATGTTTGATGCGGCCTTAGAGGGCAAGGAACCTATAAAGATTTTCTTGAAAGACACCTTAGGAGAGCAACACACTTACCATATTTTATCTGCTTTGGCTTTGATCAAATATTTGGGAGAAGATGTTGTTGTTGCTACCAAGGCTTTTAAGGATGAGATCCCTGCTTCGGGTAGGATGAGGATTTTGAAGGGGATAAACAACTCCATGCTCATAGACGACACGTATAACTCCTCTCCAGTAGCGCAAGAAGAGGCTCTCAAAGCTCTCAAATCGGTCAAATTGAGCAGTCGAGGGGCAAGAAGGATCGCGATCTTGGGCGACATGCTAGAGCTCGGTATTTACACTGGAGAAGCTCATAGAAACATCGGCAAGAAAGCTTCTAGTACGGTGAGTATTTTGGCTACTGTCGGTGTGAGAAGTAGACTCATCGCCGAAGAAGCTCTAAATTCAGGAATGGATAAAGAGAAGGTCTTCCAATTTAATGACTCTCTAGAAGCAGGGAAGTTTATAAAAGATTTGGTGAAGAAGGGGGATATTGTTTTGGTCAAAGGTTCTCAAGGCATGAGGATGGAGAAAGCGGTGGAAGAGTTGATGGCTAATCCAGAAAAAAAGAAAAACCTTCTTGTCCGTCAAGAAGAGGAATGGAAGGAAAGATAAAAGGAGTTTATCTAATTGTAAACGAAGTTATTTCATAACCTTTTTTACTTGGTTTGTAGGTGAAGTTGGCTCTGAAGGCGTTGTGCCCATCTTCGTACCAAACGATACCCTTACCATCCATTGCTTCAATTTCTGTGACATAAAACTTGCCACCGAGTACTTCCTTCTCTGGAGAGAGGGTAGAGATGTTTTGGGTTATATAAGATTGGATAGAAGTGTTCTTGTCTGCTGGCTCTCCCTCGCTTCCTCCCTTAGTCATATAGAAAACTACAGCCCCTATTATGATCAAGAGTATTATTATTTTCTTCATGCATCTACAATATCAAACTTTGAAAAATACTCAAATTTTGCTATTCTTTTTCAGCTTTGGCCCTATCGTCTATCGGCTAGGACACATCCTTCTCAAGGATGGAAGCAGGGTTCGACTCCCTGTAGGGTCACAAAATGAATTTTAAGGAGAAGGTCTACGCAGTGGTGAAGAAGATTCCGAGAGGGAAGGTTTTGACATACAAAGAGGTGGCGGGGAAGGTTGGACGACCTCTAGCCTTTCGAGCAGTAGGGAATGTTTTGAATAAAAATATAGATCCTAAGGTGCCATGTCATAGAGTGATCCGAAGCGATGGAAAGATAGGTGGATACAGAGATGGAAATCTTTCAAAAATTAAACGTTTGAAAGAAGAAGGCTATTTATAAAAAGTTATAAAAAATTAAAGGGCAGACACCAAACCTCTGGTGTCTGCCCTTTTCCACCACGCCAGCGTTAGGCGCCAGCGTCCTTCTGGAGTTCCTCGTTCACGTACTCGAGAGCCGAAGCATCGAGAGTGACTCTGTCCATCGTGTCCTTGAGGATCGACGGACGGAACTGACGAGGAGACTCATCCCGAGAGCCGAACGGGTTCGCGGTCTTGTTGATGCGACGCAGGAACTCCGCTTCCTTCTTCTCAGTGAGGAGTACTCCGACTTCTGAAGCGACTGGTCCGATGAGAGCTTCCGGAACACGGTTCCGACGAAGAACTCCAGCGACCACTTCTCTGCAGTTTTCGCAGAGATGGAGGTCTGGATCCGTCTTACGAGCTTCCAGAACCTTCTCTGTCAGCTCTTCGATGGTCAGGGTCACCTTACGTTCCCTGAGTTGTTCCTCGAGTCGTTCTACCGTGAGTCTCACGGTTCCCCCTTAGAGAGATGGTGAATGATGTATGTGTGCTTCCATTTATAAGTCTATCACAAACAATACAAAAAGTCAAGAAACTGTGGATAAGTGGCTAAATAGAGCCTCAAACAAAGAGAGAGTCAATAGCCTTCTTGACCATCTGACCGTCTGCCTTACCTTTGAGGTCCTTCATTATAAGTCCGGTAAATTGTCCTGTCTTAGATTTGTCGTTCATACCTGTTTCCACTTGTTTTTGCTTTACATACTCAAGCACTTCTTCGTAGGACATCTGCTTAGGGAGGAAAGCTTCAAGTATTACAAGCTCTACCTTCTCCGACTCCGCAAGATCTTGTCTTCCACCTTTCTCAAATTGTTCTATGGAATCCTTTCTTTTCCTTGCTTCCTTGCTTATGACGGAGAGAACGTCTTCATCACCCAGCTCTTCATCAGGCTTTCTTTTCTTAGCGACGAGTTCGTTGACGAAAGCGGCGGAAAGTCCTCGTAGAACGGAGAGTCTAACAGCGTCTTTAGCGATCATAGCCTCCTTGATTTGAGATTTTATATCTGTTTGTAGTGACATGATATGATTGTAGCATGGACTGGATTTTCCTTCTTCTTTTGGTACTTGTGGTGTCTAATTTTGCCTTATTTTTCATAATTTTAAAGAAAAAAGAGGAGAAGAAAGACGATGGGCAGGGGATGCAACTTTTGCTACAACAATTAAACGAACTCTCTAGAACTGTAGATGGTAAATTGGTTGAGGGTAATAAAACCATGCATGATTTTATGAATTCTCAGTCTGGTCAGTCGCAGCAACTAATGTCCACTATTACGAAACAAATATCAGATCAATTAGTAGAAGTGGTTAAGGGTGTAAGCGAGACTAAGGAATCTACAAAACAAGTGTTTACCATCGCTGAACAATTAAAAAATCTCGAAAAAGTTTTAAAAAATCAAAAACAACGTGGGAATTTAGGAGAAGCTTCTCTTGAACTTATTCTCTCAAACGTTTTGCCTGGTCAATATGAGACACAACACATGTTTAAAGATGGTGAAAAGGTTGATTTTGCCATTAAAACACCAGAAGGAATCGTCCCTGTTGATGCCAAGTTCTCACTCGAAAACTATATGCGATTAGTGGACGCTGTTGATGATGAGCATCGCGAAATTTACCGTCGAGATTTTAAGAATGATGTGAAAAAAAGAATTGATGAAACAGCTAAATATATAAGACCAAATGAGGGCACTGTTCCATTCGCCTTTATGTTTATTCCTGCAGAAGGAATCTATTACGATCTTTTAAATAACGATGTCGGTGTGGGGGTCAACTCTCAAGATCTTATGGATTATGCATATCAGCAAAAAAATGTCATTATTGCTTCCCCAACAACTTTTTTAGCTTATCTTCAGACAGTACTTTTTGGTAATAAAAGGACTAAAATTCAAGAAGAAGCAAAAGATATAATTAAAAAAATTGGAGAGCTTCAGAGACACCTAGCCTCTTATGAGTCTTACCATAATAAGCTTGGTAAAACTTTGGGTACAGCCATTGGTCATTATAATGATTCAGGAAAAGAGTTTAAGAAAATTGATAAAGATATTCTTAAGATTACTGGCAAAACCATGGACATAGAACCGTTGACTTTGGACCGCCCTAATGTAGAATAGTCATCCTATGGCGATTGCTACAGAAACCAAGAAAAAGGCTCCCAAAACAGCCTCCAAACCAGTTCCAAAGGCCTCAAAAAAGGCTGTAAAGGGCCCTAGCAACGGCTTTGCCGTCATCACTACCGGTGGCAAGCAATACCGCGTATCAGAAGGAGATAAGCTTAAAATCGAGAAGCTCGTGGGTGATCATAAGGAAGGGGATGTATTGGTCTTCAAAGATGTTTTGCTAAAGAGCGAAGGGGCCAATGTTTCCATCGGCACTCCCTTTGTCTCTGGTAGTACTGTGAGCTCCACTATTGTAAAGATTGGTCGATACAAGACCGTCGATGTTATCAAATACAAGCAGAAGTCTAGATATTTCAAAAAGTACGGACACCGCCAACCTTATTTTGAAGTTAAGATAGATTCTATCTCCTAGAGTTATTTGGTTCTGTGAATCAAAGCGTTTTTGAGTGTGTCGGGGTCGGCGTATTCTAGCTCGACACCTGTAGAGAGTCCTCGCCCTAGCTCGGTTATAACTACTCCAAAACTTTTTAGTCTTTCTTTTATAAATACGGAGGTGTTCTCTCCCTCAACATTGGCGTTCATGGCGAGGATGACTTCTTTTA
>CAYGLE010000002.1:0-15974 GCA_964350995.1 uncultured Candidatus Saccharibacteria bacterium | reverse complement strand
CCTTAGCTCAGTTGGTAGAGCAACGCTTTTGTAAAGCGAAGGTCCTCGGTTCAAGTCCGAGAGGTGGCTCTAGTTAGTATTTGAAGTCTTGATAAGGTCTGTTTCTTTTTGGATTTTGGTTTGCTGTGCTCGGAGTCGTGAGAGAGCAGGAACGGATGTCACAAACTCTTCTAGAGGTCTAAAGCCATAATATGGATCGCCGTTTATAACCACAGCCGGCAAGGTCTTTTCTAGGGTGTATATAGAGCGAAGAGTATGTAAGGCCTCAAGATCCATATTGTAATCAAAGGAGTATATACGAAGGTCGGGGAATTCTTCGTGAAGAGCGGTTAACACATAACCCATCTTTTGACAGTCTTCACAATCACCTTGGTTTGAATAGAAATATAGGATAAATGTTGGGTTCACACCACATTTAACCGAAATCTTTTTCATCAAAAGGTAGTCTCTTATCTCAAGTAAGAAGTATTGTTTTTTCAAACTCATGATGTCTGTGTTGTCTTTTCCGCTCTGCTCTTCGGCGGCGGAGAGTCTTTCTGCTAGCTCTCCAAGTTCTTTGGTGAGAGGTATTTGGTTCGTGTTTTTACAGGAGGTTTCTTCGAGAAGAGCCGATTGAGTTTCAGAAGCCAATATATCCAAAGCTAGTCTGTCTTGGATATTTCTTATTTCTGAGAGCTTTTTTTCTGAAAGAGAGTTGGATATAAACAAGGCTGTACCGAAAATAGCCGTAGTTATAAGGAAGGCAAATATGTACTTTTTTGAATTTGGCATTATCTATGGAGAATCTACTGGACTATCTCCAGCTGATATTCTTCCGCACGATAGTACTATATGCTGCCTTAGTAAGCCAGAGTGGGACGATGAAGATGTAGATTGTTAGGTAGAAGATGATGTTTCTTGAAAACCTAAATTTTCCGTTAGCCATTCTAAGAGAGATAAATAGGATAAATAGCGTTAGAAAAAATATTATCAATGTGAGCCAAAAAGTAGTACTTAAGTTTATTGCAAACCAGTTTACATTAGAGAAGTTTGGCATACCGAAGTTCCAGCCAATCGCTTCATATTTGATTAATTGTTCAAAGGTTTTATTGGCCATGCTCCAGAGTAAATTGCCTGCCGCATAGATGGTGGAGAAGATCGAGAAGGTGGCTATAGGCAAGATAAACATTCCTATATGTCCATACTTTCTACTGAAGAGCATCTCCTTATAGTCGATAACATTATTTAAGAAGCCGTAGACCCAACGTACTCTCTGCTTATACAAACCCCTCACTTTTTCTGGACCAATTGTGTAGACATAAGCACTATGAGCATTGGTTATCTTGTAGCCATTTTTATGCATCCTGAGAGCCATTTCCATATCCTCGGTGTGATGAGCTTTCTTGTATTTTCCTATATCTTTAAAGACTTTTGCACGAAAGATTGAGAAGGGTCCTGGAGTAACATAAAGAGCATTCATAGAGGAAAGTAATTTTCTAAGCAAGATGCTCCAGTTGTACTCTGTCCACTGGATTCTTTGGATAATGGATTCTGGTTTATGAATCTTGATCGAAGCTGTGACAGCCATCACATCTTCTTTTTCGAAGTAGGGGATAATCTTTCGTAGAGCTTCTTTATCTACAAATGAATCTGCATCAAGGGAGCCAACGAGTTCTGTGTCTATTTTTTCCAAAGCGAAGTTTAAAGCAGTGTGTTTTCCTTCATTCTCTTTTCCGAAGATTTTGATTTGTTTGTTTTGGGAGAAGGATTTTTCGACAATTTCTCTGGTTTTGTCTGTTGAACCATCATCAATAATAAGGATTTTTAGTTTATCTTTTGGATATTCCAAACCAAGCAAAGAGTTCACGGTCGCTACCACTGACCTCTCTTCGTTGTAGCAAGGCACGATGATACTGACCGATGGAAAGTTCTTTATATTTTGCCCACTATTTTTAGATTCAAGCTCTATGTTTTCCCGTATTTCGAAATAAGTTATAAGCAAAAAAACTTCAAAAAATAGGGCGACGAAAAGCGAAATATAAAGTAGGATACTAGAGAAAACCATAGCGATTATCTTACTATAACGTATAATACGACTTATGCCAAAGAGTATGGATATGAAAAATATATATAAAATAAGCCTTAAAGAGCAAGACAGGCTTATCCACGATCTTGAGAAAAAGGGGGATTCCGACAGTAAGAGAATGAAGCGTTTTTTTGACATGCCAGATCTATCTCGTACTGAGAACAGTCCTTTAAAGGAGATAGTCGATCGAGCATCAAAAGTTAAGAGTCTTGAGAATTTTGATGTTATAGAAATACCCGAGATCATACCCACAAATATTCTTTTTGATCTCTTTAATATGCCACCCGGACACCCCGCTAGAAGCAAATCCGATACTTATTATGTAGATGATACTAATGTGCTCCGTACTCACGATACTGTTTTTTGGTATTACTATCTTAATTTGCCAGAGATCAAAGAGAAAATAAAAAACAAAGAAACCTTAGGAGTCATCTGTTTCGGCAAAGTTTATCGTAAGGACGAGATAGATAGGAGTCATATGAATGTTTTCCATCAATTCGGTGGTCTCTACATTGGTCCTGATGATAAGGTTAGTATCACTCCCGATGACTTGAAGAGAACTCTCTCAGAAATTGCTACAAGTATTTTTGGTAAGGTGAATTTTAGGTTTTATGATCATAATTTTCCCTACACCGATCCTTCTTTTGAAATGGAAGCGGAGATTGGAGGAAAATGGATAGAGATGCTTGGTTCTGGTATGGCTCGTAAGTCGGTCCTAGCTAACTTTGGAGTCGAGGGTTATCACGGATGGGCCTTCGGTTTTGGCCTAGAAAGGCTTGCTATGGCTTCCATGAGTCTTCCAGATATCAGACTTCTTTGGTCAAAAGATGAGAGAGTAAGTAAACAGCTCAAACTTGGTCAGCAATTTAAGGAAGTTAGCAAATTTCCTCCGGTTCTTAGAGATATCTCCTTTATAGTTTCGCAAGATTTTGTTCTCAATGATTATTTTGATGCTATCCGAGATATTGGCGGAGAAGAAGTTGAAGAGGTTTTGCTCATAGATAAATATGAGAATAAAGAAAAGTTCGGAGAAGGAAAGGTGAGCTTCACTTGGAGGATAACTTACAGAAGCTTAGAGAGGACTCTCACAAACACAGAGGTCAACGAGATGCACGCTAGGGTGGAAGAAATGACCAAGAAAGATTTTGGTGGAACTATAAGAGTATCATGAAAGAAAAATGGATCTATCGGGTTGGTTTAGGAGAGGGAGAAATAAGCGAAGAAGCGCTTAAGAAATCGGGTTTGGAGTATAAAAAAGTAGTGGTTGAAGATATTATAAAAGAGCGTATAGAAGAGACTTTAGGGAAACCATATAAACTCAATACTTCTATGAGAGAGGATGCTCCAGATTTCTTCAGTTGTTCTTCTCTAATAAGTTATTTATATACATTTGCCGGGCTTTGGATGCCGAGTTTGAGTTGGGAAAAATATGATTATGCTAAAAAAATAAAAAAAGATGAATTGCAATTTGGGGACCTCATCTTTACTCATCATGGCCGACTTCTAGATAAACCAGTAGATCATGTGGGTATGTATGTGGGGGGTGGTATGGTTTTGGCTGCTGATGGTTCTTCTTCTAAAAAAATGGTTCATATAGAAGATCTAGATGAAAGTGACTCATTTAAAGAAACTGTTGGGTATGGTCGAATAACTGATAACATTAGGGAGAATCGTTTTGTGATTGAGATTCCAGAGGATAGACCAGACTTGAGAAGCAAAGAAACGCTTCTAAAAGAAATTGAAAGATATGTCAGCTGAAAAGAAAAATAAAAAAACGGTCAAAGACATAACCAAGGCTATTTTGCCTGTACCTTTTATCTCCCAATATTCTATTGGTAGAGATACAGATGGACGCTCTAGAGCTTGTGGAGCTGCTTGTGTGAGTATGGTGCTTAAATATCACAATAAGGGAGTAGACTTTCTTTCTTTAGTAAAAGAAGGGCAAACCATGAAGGGGGCTTATATCTCTGGTATTGGCTGGACTCATTGGGGGTTGGCTGCACTTCTTCGCAATCATAATGTTGGTGCTTATGCAGAAGAGTTTAGAAGTGTTTTGGTGGATTCTAAGAATCAAGAATTTCTTCCAAGCCCTTTTGAAGCAGAGCATATGGAGCGAGGAATACAAAAAATTGCAGGCAAAATACTCGATTGGAAACAACCAATTATCGTCTCGGGTGCAAAAAACTGGCGAGAGAAGGATAAGTGGCATCTTATGATCATTGTTGGTGTGGAGGCTGGTTCAGCGGATCTCCAAGGTAGTAGAGATATCAAGGGGTTTTATTATCACGATCCAGATGATGAAGAAAAGGATGGGGCTAACCGATTTGTAGACAAAGAAACTTTCCGTACATACTGGCGGAAATTCGCTATTTTCATAGATTAAGAGAGTCTAAAAAAGCTTCCTTTTGAGCTCTAAATTTGCTATAATATTGGTATACAAATGGCGGAAAAAGCTAAGCAAAATAAGGATAAAAAGAACGGAAGCGGACACCACTACACTGCCGAATCTATCACCGTTCTTGAGGGACTAGAACCAGTTCGAAAGCGTCCTGGGATGTATATTGGTACCACAGGGCCAGACGGACTCCATCACCTTATTTGGGAGATTTTTGACAACTCGCGAGACGAGGCGATGGGGGGATTCGCTAGTGATATTGAGGTCTCTCTTCTACCTGGTAACTACATACGAGTAGTGGATAACGGTAGAGGAATACCCGTAGATATGCATAAGCAGACAAAAGTTTCGGCTCTTGAAACTATCATGACTACTCTTCATGCAGGAGGGAAGTTCGGTGGAGAAGGATACAAGGTCTCTGGAGGACTTCATGGTGTGGGTGCTTCTGTGGTGAACGCACTCTCTACTCACACCATTGCGCAAGTGCACAAGGACGGTGTTGTCTATATGCAGGAATACAATGCAGGTAAGAGGAAGGCGGCTGTAAAGAAAATTGGTTCTACCAAAAACAACGGTACCGTCATTGCCTTCCGTCCTGATCCAATCATTTTCCCAGACACCAATTTTGATTTCAAAAGAGTGGTGAATCATCTTCGCCAACAAGCTTATCTCGTAAAGAATCTTCGTATCAGCGTGATAGATGCTCGCGAGGAATCAATGGTCGACTCGGAGAAGGCTTTCTACATCCGTGACCTAGGACTCAATGTACCCTCAATGACCTTCTACTTTGAGGGAGGGCTCATGTCTTTGGTGAAGTTTGAAAATCAATCCCAAAAACCAATACATAAAAATATTTTTTATATTGAGAAAGAAGCTAATGGCAATGATTACGAAACAGTAGAAATTGCTCTCCAGTATGTTGACGATATTTCCTCACGCATTTTGCCATTTGCCAACAACATCTACAACGCTGAAGGAGGGACGCATGTCACTGGATTTAAGACAACCCTCACTAGAACTCTCAATACATATGCTCGCAAAAATAATCTGGTCAAAGAGAGCGAAGATAATTTTACTGGTGACGATGTATTGGAGGGTCTTACTGCGGTTATATCTATAAAACTTAGAGAAATTCAATTTGAAGGACAGACGAAGGGAAAGCTTGGAAGCATGGAAGCCCAAACCATGGTAGCCACTGTTTTTGGTGAGTCCTTCAGCGCCTTCCTTGAGGAGAACCCAGATGATGCTCGTGCCATCATAAACAAGGTTGTACTTGCACTTAAGGCTAGGAAGGCCGCTAAGGCCGCTAAGGACTCTGTATTGAGGAAGGGTGCTCTTGAAGGTATGACCCTGCCAGGGAAGCTTGCTGACTGCCAATCTAAGTCGGCGGAAGAGTCGGAGCTCTTTATCGTTGAGGGAGACTCTGCAGGAGGTACGGCCAAGATGGGTCGAGACAGACGCACTCAAGCCATACTTCCACTTAGAGGAAAGATACTAAATATAGAAAGAGCAAGGTTAGACCGAATGCTTGGAAGTGAGCAGATCAAAAATTTGGTTATTGCTCTCGGTACTGCTATTGGAGACACCTTCGACCTCTCCAAACTTCGTTATCATAAGGTTATCATTGCTACAGATGCCGATGTCGATGGAGCTCACATCCGCACACTTCTTCTCACTCTTTTCTACAGACACTTTAGACCAGTTGTCGATGGAGGATTTATCTACATCGCTCAACCCCCACTTTATAAAATAAGAAAAGGTAAAGAAATCTTCTACGCTTATTCGGACGCAGAGAAAAATAAGATTGCTGGAGGAAATATAAATGTTGAGGACACTATAGAGGAGAATGCAGATATTAAAGAAGAAGATGTGGAAGGGGCGGAAGAAGGGGGAGATAAGGTAAAGAAGAGTAAGAGTACAAAGATATCGATCCAGCGCTACAAAGGTCTTGGAGAGATGAACTCAGAGGAACTCTGGGAGACCACTATGGATCCAAAAGTTAGGATCTTAAAACAAGTGAATGTCGAGGATGCAAGGGAAGCCGACAAAGTCTTCGATATCCTTATGGGCACCGACGTCCCTTCTAGAAAAAGTTTTATACAGAGTAACGCTAAGAAGGCAACATTAGATGTTTAAACGCCAACCCGCCCGCCATCGCAAGCATGAGCTTGCTCAGGCGTTGCGGGCGGGAAAAGCAACTGTAGACATATAAAGCCAATCTAATTTGCCGGCAGGTAGGAAAAGCTACGCTCGACGTTTAATTTCGTCTCTGGTTTTTGAAATGAATTCCTCTAAGGACATTGTGCCGAGTTTTTCTTCTCGACCTTCGATAGTCACAGTTTTACTCTCCACCTCTTTATCGCCGACAACTAGCGTGTAGAAAACTTTTTCGGTCTTTGCGTTCCTTACCTTTTTACCTAGAGACTCGTTTGATTCATCAAGTTCTGATCTGATACCCTCCTCCATTAATCTTTGGTGGATTTTTTTAGCGTATTCAAAGTGTCCTTCGCCTATTGGTAGGATTCTTGCTTGTACAGGAGAGAGCCAGAGAGGGAAGGCGCCAGCATACCTTTCTATAAGGAAGGCCACTGTGCGTTCCACCGCACCGATAGAAGAGCGGTGGACGACGAAAGCTTTGTGAGACTTGCCATCTTCTCCAATATAATCAAGTTCAAACCTTTGAGGAGACGATAGGTCGTATTGCACAGTAAAGATGGTGTCCTCTTTGCCGTTAGAGTTATTCATCTGCACATCGATCTTAGGTCCGTAGAAAGCGGCTTCATTCTCTGCTTCTTTAAAGTCTGCTTTACGTTTTTTCATAAGCTCTCTAAGCAAACTCTCTGCTTTTTCCCAACCAGCATCGTCTTTGTAGTACTTCTCTGTATTTTTTCTATCCCCAAGTGAGAGTCTGTACCAAAAATCTTTTCCATATTCCAAGCCAAACACTTTGTTCACATACTCTATAAGATCAAGTGCCTTACCCATTTCTTCCACCGCTTGTTCCTCGTTTTTACAAATGATATGCGCATCAGAGAGGCAAAAACTTCGTACTCTCTGGAGACCCATAAGCTCTCCTGACTGCTCGTATCTATAAAGCTGAGCAAGCTCTGCTATACGCATTGGTAAATCTCTGTAAGACCTAGGTTTTGAAAGGTAGAGTTCAAAGTGGTGGGGGCACGTCATTGGGCGTAGCATAAATTCTTCGTCATCAATGACAATAGGAGCGTACATGGAGTCTTTATAGTGGGGGTAGTGCCCTGATTTTTTGTACAAATCCAGCTTAGCTATGTCTGGGGTACGTACATGGAGATACCCGCGCTTTATCTCTTCATCTATAATGAATCTTTCAAGCTCGCGTCTTATAGCGGCACCTTTTGGAAGCCAGAGCGGCAAACCCTTACCCACAACATCAGAAAAGGTGAAGAGTTCTAGTTCTTTACCTAATTTTTTATGATCCCTATCTTCTGCCTCGTTCATTGTCGTAGGTATATCCTATAACGCCTTCACCTTCTCAGCAATGAAGCTTATTTCTCCATTTCTTTTGTTTGTTCTGCCTTTTATAACGACACATACACCAACATTCAAAAGATCTTTAAACTCTTCATAAACTTTAGGGAAGACTACAGCATTTATATTCCCCGACAAATCTTCCAATTTCATAAAAGCCATTGTCTCGTTATTCTTCGTTGTGTTTGTGCGGATGTCGGAGATAAGCCCTGCCACAATACAATCAACTCCTTCTCCAACTTGAGTAATGTTCTTTGAATTTACTTTAGCTTTTAGAATTTTTTCTTGATATTCCTCTAGAGGGTGCCCCGAGATATAGAGTCCTAAAAGTTCCTTTTCCCACAGGAGCTTGTCTTTCTTTGAAGCTTTCTCTACTTTGTTTAATCTCAAACTCGGCAGGGCACTTTTCTCTGGTAGCATGCCGAAGAGTGAGCTTTGGTTTGAAGCCTTGTTACTTACTTCTTTGTGATACGAAAGAAGGGTATCGATATTTCCTAGCATCTCACCTCTGTCTGCGAAATCATCCAAGGCTCCTGCCTTGATAAGAGATTCTAAAGATTTTTTATTTAGATTTTTATCTTTAACCCTTTCTAAGAAGTCTGTAAGAGATTTATATTTTCCCCCCAACTTTCTTTCTTCAATAATAGAAGTAGCTACACCTTGACCAAAGTTTTTGATAGTCACAAGACCGAAGCGGATCTTATATGGGTTCGGTGGGTCGTTCACCACAGTGAATTGAGAGAAGGACTCGTTGACCGATGGGGGAAGGACTTCAATACCTATCCTCTTACATTCAGCAACCATTATACCGATAGTTTCCACATCTCCGGACTCTGCCGAGAGCACGGCCGACATATATATAGCGGGGAAGTTGGCCTTGAGATAGGCGGTGATGTAGGCAATGTGTCCATAACTTGCAGCGTGAGCTTTGTTGAACCCATATCCTTGGAAGGGGACGAAGAGATCCCAAAGAGCTTCTGCTTTCTCCCTAGACATTCCTCCATGCTTCACACACCCTTCGACGAAGAGGACGTGTTGCTTCTTCATTTCCTCTGGTATTTTTTTACCTACAGCTTTACGGAATTTATCTACCTCTCCCCAAGAGTACCCTGCCACTTCTATAGCTGTCATAAGAAGATCATCTTGATAAACAAGTACTCCATAAGTATTTTCAAGAAAGTTCTTCATTTTTGGGTGCAAAAAGCTCATAGGTTTTTTACCATGTTTTCTTGCGATATATTCTTGGATGTTGTCCATAGGACCCGGACGATATAGAGCCACCATGACGTTTATGTCGTGGATAACCGTGGGCTTGAGCTCCATCAAAGATTTTGTCATGCCAGGTCCGTTTAACTGGAAGGTGCCTTCTGTCTCTCCACGAGCAAGCATCTCGAAAGTTTTTTTGTCGTCTATTGGTATTTCTTCCATTTTTATTTCTTTGCCTTCAATTTTTTTGAGACGCTCTAAAGCATCGGCAATGATAGAGAGGTTTCTTATGCCGAGGAAGTCAAACTTAAGTAACCCCGCTTCTTCTATAGAGTACATATCGTATTGAGTGATGACCTTCTTCTCTCCTTTTGTGTCGTATTGAAGAGCGGTGTAGTTGGTCAGAGGTTCTGGAGAAATAACTACTCCTGCAGCATGGACCGAGATGTGGCGCGCATTGCCCTCTATCTTCTTTGCCATGTCTACGATGCGTTTAGTATCAGAGTCGGTATCGTATAGTTTTTTAAATTCTGGATTTTCTTTCTTAGCTCTATCTATAGTCATAGGGAAGCCTTGTGCGCCCATAGGGATTAGTTTGGCAATCCTATCTCCCGTAGCTACGGAGAACTCCATTGCTCGAGTAACATCGCGCACAGCACCTCTGGCCATCATGGTACCGAAGGTTCCTATCTGAGCTACATGATCTCTACCATATTTTCTTCTTGCATACTCTATAACCTCATCTCGACGATTGTCGGCAAAGTCCATGTCTATGTCGGGAGCCGAAGGTCTGTCTGGGTTTAGAAATCTTTCAAAAGGTAGCCCGTATTCTATGGGGTTCAAATTGGTTATACCCGAAAGATACGAAACTATGGATCCTGCCACAGATCCTCTTGTGTTGGTGAGGATCCCGTTTTCGTGAGCAAATTTAAGCAGATCGGCCACCACTAAGAAATATTTTGAGTAACCCTTACTTTCTATAACTTTGAGTTCGTACTCTATTCTTTCAATTATTTCTTTATTTTTTTTATCTAAACGATGTCTGTCTACTCCAGCGTAGACTACCTCTCTTAACTTTTCTTCCGAAGTCTTGCTTCCCTCTATCTCAAAATTAGGGAAGACCCATTTTCCAAGTTCTAATTTCAAATTACACATTTCCACAATCTTCCCTACATTTTCTATAGCTTCCGGATTTTTTTTGAATCTTTTTTCTGCTTCTTCTTGAGAGATAAAGGAGAAGTCATCTTCTTCGTCTTCAAAACTTCTTCTTCCACCACCAGTACCCAAGTGTGTTTGGATAGACATAAGAGTTTCTCTGGCCGGTCTATCATTTTTTTCCAGATAATAGACATCGTGAGCGGCGACTATTTCGACTGCGTGTTTTTTTGCTAGAGAGATTCTCTCGTCTTGTTTCTTCTCATGATCTGCGATCTCTGGATGGTGAGTTATCTCAACAAAGAAATTATCTTTTCCAAAAACTTTTTTGTACCAGACGATATTTTCCTCAAGGTTGTTGTTAGAGAATGAGGGTAGTATGGCAATGAGTCCTTGAGAATGTTTCTCAACAATTTCTTTATCCACTCTTGGCTTGTAGTAGAAGCCCTCAAGATATGAAGCTGAAATAAGCTTAAGAAGATTTTTATAACCCCCCTCATCTTTTGCCAAGAGGACGAGTCGACTTCGGCGGTTATCTACCCCAGCCTCTTTGTCGAAGCGAGTGCGGGTAGCCATGTAGGCATCAACACCGATTATGGGTTTTACTCCTTCGCTCAAACACTCCTTGTAAAACTCTATGGCTCCATAGAGATTTCCAGAATCTGTCAGGGCTAAAGCTTCCATACCCTTCTTTTTTGCTTGTTTTACAAGATCTGGGATCTTTGGCAGAGCTTCAAGAAGAGAGTAGTGAGAGTGGGTGTGGAGGTGTGCAAACTTACTCATCGTCATAGTATAATATGGCGAAGAGATAAGTGGTAATGACTCATATTGTAGGCATAGACGAGGCTGGGAGGGGACCGCTTGCAGGACCTGTTGCTGTCGGTGGAGTTATGGTTAGTGAGAGTTTTAATAAAAAATTTTGGAAGGGAATAAAAGATTCCAAACAACTAACTCTTGAAGAAAGAGAACTTTGGTTTGCGCTTGCCCAAGAGGGCAGAAAGAAGGGGGAGTTGGACTTTGCTGTATCTCTCATTTCCGAAAGAGTTATAGACCGACACGGCATTGCTTATGCTATAAGACTTGGCATCAAAAGGGTTTTAAAGGGATTGAAAATTTCTCTAGAAGATTCTCAGATATTTTTGGACGGCGGGATCAAAGCTCCAAAAGAGTTCGTGCATCAACTAACTGTGGTGAAAGGGGATGAGAAGATTCCTATAATTTCTCTTGCTTCTATTTGTGCAAAAGTAGTGAGAGATAGAAAGATGGTGAAGATCTCTAAAAAATATCCAGAATACAAATTTGCCGACCATAAAGGCTATGGCACTCTAGCTCACAGAGAGGCGATCAAGAAATATGGTCCTGTAGATATTCATAGAAAGAGTTTTCTCAAGAACATTCATGGTTGATCTAGTATTGACATATTGGTGTAATCAATATATAACTTTATATAGATTTGTACTTAACCCTATCTTTTAGGAGTGGCACAAACATGTTCATTGCCAATTTGGTTCGGAAGACTGCTCACTGGTTTCCTGTCAGGGTGGTGAGATCAGCACACAAGTGGACGAGAGAGGAAGAAGCAACTCTTTTTGTTTTCTTTTCGTTTTTAATTTTTTTGTATATAGGCGTTTTCTCTCTAGTGAAGATATTTTTCACTAAGGAAGAGATGTCTACTCTTGTTTTCTTTTTCTCTCTATCCCTTCTTCCCTTGAGCATCATCACCGGCTTCTTTTTTATCTTCAGGGTGGTCAGTAGCAGGAGGGCTTTCTATCTTTCTTTACTTGAGTTTAAGATGGTAGCAATCCTTGGTGTAATACTCGACTATCCGTACCTTGGGACTGTTCCATTCGTGGTTCTCTTATTAAGTTGGGTCTATCACGGGCTCAAGTTCTCAAGAGAGAAGAAGATCAGCACCTACTACCTCAAGTTGATATAGGGGTGGTCGAAAGACCCAAGACGGCTTCAAGTCCTGGGTCTTTTTCTTTGTGGATTAAGGGTATTGACAAATAGGTTGTATTGTGCTAGGATGGAGGGGAAAGGTGGCAAATAGCCACTTCTGTTCCTTAACTTCAAACTGGAGGCCAAATGGTCACCTCGGGTCAGTTTTGTGGACCAGAGGCCTTCGGATATCCGAGGCCTGGTATACACGATACGCATCTCTCTATCGCGGTCATCGTGGAAGAGGGTAATGAAGGTCTCGAGTACCTTGTCTTCGAGTATGACTCAGGGGATGGAGTACAGATCAAGTTTCCTGCCGGGACGAATAAGAGTCGTCCAAACGAAAGTGCGGCTCAGACTCTTTTTCGAGAGGTGAAGGAGGAGACTGGTCTTATCCTGCCGAGTAGTACTCGATGGATCTGGTCTGGTCCTCGTACGCCCAATTCTCACGGAGAGTTAGGATCCCATCAGAAGATTGCCTTCGTCGCATCGTTCAAGGATTGTCGAGGAGAGATTCGGACATTTCCTATGGTCGATGACGATGGGAATAGGCTGTCTCCGCCGTTTTGGCGGACGTACGAAGAGCTCATCGTCCCTGCTGAAGAGGGAGGACTCTTCTATACTCATAGGCATGCCCTCGAGGAAGCCAAGAAGAAGTATCTGTCGTAGCGCCCCGCCCCGAGTAATCTCGAGGGCGGGGCTTTCTTTTTTTATAAAACCTGTTATATTAAGCCAATGGTTGTACGAATGAGACACACGAGGTCGCAGACAAATCAGAGGCGATCTCACCATGCTTTAAGTAACCCTGCTTTGTCTAAAGATAAGGCGGGCGAAGTACATTTGAGACACCGAGCTAACCCTAAAACAGGGATGTATCGAGGTCGCAAGGTTTAAACAAAAGTTCTTTTTTACATGTCACACAGACATCTTTCTCGCTCAATCGTTTTACAGACGCTTTTTGAATGGGACTTTGCTCTGTCTAACTCTTTGAATAAAAAATCTTCGGGTGTAGATATTGAAACTATTTTTGAAAGAAATGTGATGGAGTTTGCTCCAGAATCTAAGGACAAACTCTTTATGAAGTCGCTTCTTAACAATGTTATAAGTAAGAAGGTTGATTTGGATAATATTATAGAAAAAGCTGCGCCAGACTGGCCGATTGAGAAGATCTCTATTGTAGATAGAAATATTCTTCGTATGGGCTTGGCGGAACTTTTGTTTGCAGATAGAAATGAGGTTCCGCCCAAGGTAGCGATAAACGAAGCTATTGAGTTGGCAAAATCTTTCGGTGGTGATACTTCTGGGAAGTTTATCAACGGAGTTCTTGGAGCTGTATATAGGGAGATGGGAGAGCCGGGTAAAGATGATCAACCAAAACCTAAGAAGAAATATGGCAACACCCCAGATTCTGAACTTCCTGTTGAAAGACTCTCTGGAGCAGTAGTTTTTGCTCATGATGGTGGAGATGTGTACCTTGCTTTGGTTCACGATATATTTGGCCACTGGACTCTGACAAAAGGTAAACTTGAGGGAGAGGAGTCTTATGAGGAGTGTCTAACTCGAGAAGCAGAAGAAGAGCTTGGAGTGTCTGTAAAGATTATGGAGAAACTCGGAGAGAACTCCTATTCCACCTTTCATCCAGAGAAGGGGAAGATAAGAAAACAAGTTGTTTATTTTTTAGCTGAAGCACCGTATCAAGAACTAACTTTAGAAAAAAAGGAGGAAAAAGGAGGGTTAGACGATGTCAGATGGTTTAAGCTTTCAGACATACTTGACCTAAATTTTTATGATGATATTCTGCCCATTGTCACCAAGGCATTACAGAGGTTAGCTGAGACAAAATAAGATTTTGTATAAAAATGGATTTCTCAAAATTTGAAGAATTAATCGGGATAAGTTGGAACGACAAGGCTCTCTTGAGGCAAGCTTTCACGCACCGATCTTATATAAACGAGAATCGCGCTTCGGGACTTTTGCACAACGAGCGTTTGGAGTATTTGGGTGATGCGATACTTCAGTTTGTAGTCACTATTTTCCTTTTTGATAAATATAAGGATAAAGCCGAGGGAGAGTTAACCTCTATTCGGTCTGCTCTGGTCAATGCCGACACATGTTCTCTTATTGCTAAAAATCTTGGAGTCAATGATTATCTTTTGTTATCTAAAGGCGAGTTCAAAGATATGGGTCGTGCTAGACAATACATATTGGCTAATACTCTAGAGGCCATTATTGGTGCAGTCTATCTCGATCTTGGTTTTGAGCAGGCAAAAGACTTTATACACAAACACTTTATTCCTCTTACAGAAGAAATTGTGAGGAGTAATCTTTGGATAGATTCTAAAAGTTTGTTCCAAGCTAAGGCCCAAGAACACGAAGATTTTACTCCAGTATATAAAACTTTAGACGAGTCGGGACCTGATCACGATAAGAAGTTCTTGGTTGGAGTGTTTGTAAGAGAAGAGAAGGTGGGTTCTGGTGAAGGGAAGAGCAAACAAGATGCAGAGCAAGAAGCAGCTAAGAACGCTTTGAAGGAAAAAGGCTGGAATTAGTTTATAATTGAAGTTTAATGTATCTAAAGTCGATAGAACTATCGGGATTTAAGTCTTTTGCCAGACCAAGCGCACTTGAGTTTGGTTCATCAATAGGAGCTATTGTAGGACCAAATGGTTCAGGAAAGAGTAATGTGGCTGAAGCCTTTCGATTTGTCTTGGGAGAGCAATCTATAAAAAGTTTGCGAGGCAAGAGAGGTGAGGACCTTATTTTTAATGGTGCGGGAAGTGAGGCGAGAGCCAATAGGGCTTCAGTCAAGATAATTTTTGATAATACGAAAAAGATTTTTAATGTAGATTTTACCGAAGTCAGTATTGAGCGCGTGGTTCATAGAGATGGGGTAAATGAGTATCTTATAAACGGGAGTGTGGTGAGACTCAAAGATATTATTGAGCTCCTCGCTTCCGCCCACATTGGTGCTTCTGGGCATCACATAATCTCACAAGGAGAGGCGGACAGGATACTCAATGCAGGAGAAAAGGAGAGAAAGAGTATGGTCGAAGACGCGCTGGGACTTAAGATTTACCAGTTTAAACGCATCGAAAGTGAAAGGAAGCTAAAAAAAACTTTTGAAAACATCGCTCAAGTTGAGGGGTTGAGAAAAGAGATTGCTCCACATCTAAGATTTCTTAGAAAACAGACAGAGAAATTTGAGAAGGCTTTAGGTATAAAAACAGAACTCACTATCTTTTCAAAGGAATATTTCCAAAAAGAGAAGGGATATTTAAAATTTGAAAAAGAAAAACTTGAGAAAGAAGATACTTCCATAGAGGAAGTTTTGAGTAATCTTCACAAAGAACTTCAAAATGCTAAAAAGGTTCTAGAGGATTCATCTAAAGGTAAGGATAAAAACATTGAAGTCTTAGAGCTTGAAAGCGAGATTGCTGGGACTAGGGTACATAAAGATGCTCTGGTTAGAGAGCTCGGCAAGCTCGAAGGTCTTATTGATGCGGAGGATCGGGTAATCAAAAAAGAGGAAGAGCTCGCAAGAAGCGATGAGAATAAGTTGGTCCCTCTTAAGGATGTAGAACTTCTATATGAAGAATTGAGCCTTCTCTCCGCTCTGGAGATGGTTTTTGAAAAGATAAAAGATTTCATTAAAAAGCAAAAACACAATGCTGACTCTAGGACAATAATTGAAGCTAAGGAGTCTAGAGA
>CAYGLE010000001.1:0-18935 GCA_964350995.1 uncultured Candidatus Saccharibacteria bacterium | reverse complement strand
CTTGAACCGAGGACCTTCGCTTTACAAAAGCGTTGCTCTACCAACTGAGCTAAGGTGGCGTTTGTCTAGAATAATGAATTAAGAACAACGAATCAAGTGTTATTCTTTATTCTCTACCTCAGACTTACTCTCTATAACCTCACTATCTATCCTTCCACCATTTTCCTTTTCTGAAATATTTTTAAAGAATTCTGATATTCCATCGTTTTTCTTTAAAAATTTCGACCCTCTAATATCTCCAACATATTTCCCTGTCTTTTCTTTTAAAACAAGAACTGTCTTATTGGTGAGGTTTTTGGTGTGAAGCGGAATTTGTTTTTGAACAAAGAAGATTACCCTCTCTTTCAATTCCGCATATTTATGCTCAATATCTTCAGATAAATGTTTGACCCTTTCATCTCCTAAAGAAATAAGGCGGAGGATAAAGGGCTTACTTTTTTTCTTATCTTCTATCACCTTGGCTCCTATCAGAGTCACGATGATGAGACCCGAACAAATGAAAATTATGTTTAAGATCATGCTTTATTCAGAAACAGAAAACCTCGAGAATCGACGAACCTCCGTCCTCTCTCCAAATTTCTGTATTGCCCCATTGATCAAATCTTGTATGGTCAAGTCTCCAGATTTAACAAACGGTTGTGTAAGAAGTTCGGCTGTGTCAGCAGGATTCATGGCCGCCACATGCATAGCAATATCTCTCGCAAGATTTTTGAACTCTTCATTCTTAGCGACAAAATCAGTCTCGCAAGAAAGTTCTACAAGTGTACCTGAAGTACCTCCTCCGTGTATATAAGACGCCACAGAACCAGCCCCCAAAGCTCTACCCCCCTTCTTAAGAGCTACCTCTACACTCCTTTTTTTAAGAAAGGAGAGAGCTTTTTCCTTATCTCCCCCTGATTCATTTAAAGCATTTCTAACCTCGGCAATTGAGAGGCCTGTTTCATCTCTTAAAATCTTAATATCAGCAGTAGATATCTCTGTCATTTTTTAAAAAGAAACTAATCTTTCTTTGATTCTGATTGACCTGTCTTATAAGCCTCAACTATCTTCTTCATTATAAGGGAGATAGATTGTTTAGACGAATCATTTGCTGGGATAGCATAATTTATAGATTGGAAGTTGGTGTCAGATCCTGCGATGGCCACTATCGGCACATTCATCACCTTAGCTTCAGAAACAGCTATACTTTCTTTCTTAGGATCTACAACCACAAGAAGTTTAGGTATACCTTTCATATTCAAAAGTCCGTTAAAGTATAGGGAGAGTTTATCAATCTCACGATTTATAACGAGTCTTTCCTTCTTGGTGTATTTGCCAAGTTCACCTTTTTCTCTTTGAGCCGTAAGATCGTTTAGTCTTTGAATCCTCTTTTTAATCTCTGACCAATTCGTAAGAGTGCCTCCGATCCATCTACCAGAAACAAAAGGAAGGCCGAGCTCCATACCCGCAGTTCTTACAGCTTCTCTGGCTTCTGATTTTCCTCCAACAAAGAGAATTTGAGATCCTTCCTTCCCTTTATCCTCAACAAACTTCAAGGCCTTAAGAAGTTCTTCTGAAGTCTTCTCCAAATCAAATATTTCCAAATTGTTCTTAGAACCAAAAATAAAGTTTTTGACTGATGGGTGGCGACGAGATTTGATAAAGCCGAAATGAGCTCCTGCTTGGAAGAGCTCATCGACTAGAGTACTGTTTTGATTGATTTTGGTTGGCATTTTGAGTAGCGTCGTGTATTCTATCAAACAGCCGAAGCTTTTTCAAGGGTCTCAATTATTGGCTCCATATAGCCCTGAAATATCTTTTGAATATTGTGCCAGCTCTCATTGATACGGTGGTCTGTGATACGATCCTGAAGAATATTGTAAGTGCGTATCTTCTCCGACCTATCAGCTGTACCTATCTGAGATTTCCTCTCTGCAGAATACTTCTTGGCTTCTTCTTCCTCCTTCTTAGCCTCGAGTTTTGCTACAAGTATAGCCATAGCTGTCTCTTTGTTCTTCAGTTGGCTTCTCTGCGAGGTTGACCTCACATCTATACCGCTTGGTTTGTGTATGATGCGTACAGCTGTTTCAACCTTATTTACATTCTGCCCTCCTGCTCCACCTGATCTAGAAGTTTCTATTTCTAGATCACTTGGCTTTATCTCTATAGTGGTCTTTTTACGTATCGGCATGATAGCCACAGAAGCGGTAGATGTGTGTACCCTCCCCGTCTTTTCTGTATCTGGAACCCTTTGAATTCTATGAACACCGGTCTCAAATCTTAATTTTTTATACACATCAATACCCCTAAATTCAAAAGATGCTTCCTTGTAACCCCCTAAGCTCGAGAGCGATTCATCCACAGCAGAAACGCTCCAGCCTTGAAGCTTGGCATAATTTTTATACATTTGAGCAAGTTCTTTAGCAAAAAGCGATGCTTCCTCTCCTCCTGCTCCTGCCCGAACTTCTAATACTATTTCATTTGGAAAATCTTCGTTTTCTGGAACTTCCTCGCCTAAAATCCTATCCATCTCCTCAAGTATCATTTTTTTCGACTCCTCATCAGTCAAACTCAAATAAGTCTGTGCCAAATACACAGTCTTTGGGTTAGATTTGTATTTTTCTATATCAATGTCCAAGATCTTTATCTTTTGGAAGCTTTAGCTCTCTTCTGTTTGAATCTTTCAACACGACCGGCAGAGTCGAGTACTTTCTCTTGTCCGGTATAGAAAGGGTGGGATGAAGAAGATATTTCTATGCGGAAAAGCGGGTAGGTCTTACCATCCTTTGCCTTCTCCTCATCATTTGTAGCAACGGTTGAGGGTATGATGTACTCCATACCATTTCCGCTGTCCTTAAAGAGGACCGGCCTATAAACTTTTGCGTGTATTTCTTTCTTCATAAATGCCTGACTAATCTAGCAAGATTTTAAACATCTTGCAATATATCAATATTGGCTTGAATGGTGTTAGCTCTAGACATCACACTATTACCATAACTAAGCCCTGCCCCTGCACGACCAGATGAAGTATAACAATTTTTCCCAGAATAGTACCTACAAGCAGCTGTTCTCTCGTTTGTATAATTCTGTGTCGAGGCTCCGAGATCTTGAAGAAATAGAGCCATCGCCATAATTGCATCTTTAGGATCCCAAGGGTCTGGAGTAATTTTCCCGGTAGCTTGAGAAATTTTGGAAACCATTATATTCCATGTTGAGGGAATGAATTGAGCTGGTCCCATGGCTCCTCCATACCCAATAGAGAGCGGACAAGAAACTCTGGTGACAAAGGGATCTCTACCAAGCGCTCCTAAAAGAGTTTGGAGAGTTGGTAGGTCTCTCGTCGAATGAATACCATTAGTATAGACTCTCCCGCTATTAATATTCTTAGTTTGACCAGAAGATAGGTCGGTTATGATGCACGAACCAACATTTTTTCCCAAACTAGATTCCTGCTCTAGGATACCCAAAATGAGAGCTGGCCTCACTCCTGTCTTTCGACTTGCCTCTTCTGCGTAAGAGAGCGCTGTGCCAAAAGGAATGGCCTCTGCATCTCTAAAACCAAAAAGAGCGGTTCTTATGGCACTTGCTTTAGCCTGCTTCTCTGCCACAAGGCTGGTATAGGCCTTTTCTTGTGTTTGACTTTGAGAAAGAAGGGATTTTTGAGTTTTTTGGTCAGCTTCTACCTTCTTTTTATTTTCTTCTATCTCTGCCTTAATAGCCGCTTGTTTATCTCTCTCTTTTGCCAATTCAACCTTTTGCTCTTCGGTTTTTTGCTTAACTCCTCTAAGCTCATCTATCAAATCTTTCATGGCTAAGCGCGTGGAAGCATAGGAGTTTACATTGATGAAAAAACTTGAGAAATCTTTGTCTGAAAATAAAGCTTCTGCTACCGAGTAAGAATCCATTTGATTGGTTTTTCTTACAAGTTCTGCTATATGTTCTAAGTTGTTGCCAATCTGACCCTCTAGTGTATCTATCTCGTTCTCTTTTTTACTTATATTTGAATTAAGATTTGATATAGCGATAGTCTTTGACTTTATATTCGCTTGAGCAGTGTTTATCTTAGCAGTTAACTTTGCCACCTCATTAGCATAGGAAGCTGTGTTCTTTTTGGTGTTATTTAAAACTTCCGTCCATTTTGCAATCTCTTCATTGCAAGCATCTAAATCTCTCTGAAGTTCGGCATTTGATTTACCATTTATACTAGTATTACAAGGATCAGCCTGAGCAGAAGAAAAATCAAAATAGCCTAGATAGCTAAAAACAACTAAAGAAATGAAGAACGCTCTTGGCATGACAAAAATCAAATTTATTTTACTTTTCGAGAGAAGCCTCTGGTGTTTCCAATTCCTCTTCCTTACCCTTCTTCTCCACCTCTATCTTAGATAGATCTATAGGGAGAGACTCTTCCTCCTTCTCTTCTCGAGGAGCAGAAACCAAAGCTACAACCTCATCTTCATTTTCAATTAAGACCACACCAGAAGGGAAACTTAGGTCTTTGGCATGGATCTGATCCTCAAATGACTTGAGGGATGAAACATCTACTTTTATATTATGAGGTAAATCTTTTGGCATCGCTTCTATCTTTACGGCATGAAGCACTTTTACCAAGATGCCACCAAGATCCTTCACAGCTGGAGAAACACCAATAAATTCAAGAGGAATATCAATTTTGACCTTATGACCCTTTTCGAAAACATAGAAATCAGCGTGCCTCGGATTACCAGAAACAGGGTCGAAGCTAACATCGTGTATAAGACTCTCTATATCGCCCTCTGGGGTCGAAAGCGAGACAACAGAAGACTCCCCAGCCGACTTCCAAACTTTTAAAAAGTCTGTTTGAGAGACGGAAATGGGGGTGCTTGGCTCTTTTTTGCCATAAAAGACTGCAGGAATCCTTCCTTTTTTTCTCATTTCGTCCAAATCAGCCTTTGTATCTCTTTTTTCTACCTTAAGCGAGAGCATTTGGACATCATAACCAAATATTTGGCCAAAATCAAGCCTAGTTTTAGGCTCTATTCTATAGCTATATGCGAAGCCATGTATTCTATAGACCCACCAACTTTTTTACCTGGATTAAATATGTTTTGAGGGTCAAAAATATTTTTGGTCTTTTCAAACAACCTCAAGACTTCTTCGGAATACATATAGTTAAGATAGGGAGTGCGTACTATCCCATCGTTATGCTCTCCAGTGATAGAACCGCCAAATTCCTTAACCAAACTATATATCTCTTCGCTCACTTTCTTTATAACCTCTATATTCTCTCTTTTTTTCATATCCATAAGTGGAATTATGTGAAAATTTCCATTTCCAGCATGACCGGCAATAGTATAGACAAGCTTGTATCTATCCAAAACCTTTCTCATGCGAGGCAAGAAAGCTGGCATATCTTTTGGCAAGACAACCACATCATCGACAAAAGGAGCTGTGCGAGACCCGTGTACATGTTTTCGTAAAAGGCTAAAACTCTCTCGTCTGATGGTCCAGTATTTGTTTGACTCTTCCTCTGACCTCGTTTGACGGGTTATAAATTTGAAATGCTTGATATTTTTATCCAAATTTTCCATTTTTTGATCTATCTCCTCTTCTGTCTGACCTGTATACTCAACAAGGACGATAAGTTTTGGTATCCCACCACGAAGCATCATGAGCCCCTCCGGTATGAAAGAAAAAATGAGTTTGAAGAAATTTTTAGCTTTCATGCTTTTTAGCATTTCTGGAAAAAATTTAAAAGCCAGTTTCATAGTAGCATCATCATAAGTTTCTACAGACTCTGGTGCTGTAGGCAAGACTTCGTTTATCAAATTGGCCAAATTACTTAGATCTCGCATAAAAACGACAAAAAGTTTTGACTTTGGCTCCACTGGCACAAGATTCACTTTGGCTTGCGTCACAATACCCAAAGTTCCTTGAGAACCAGTGATTAGCTTGTTCAAATCAAAAGTATTCCCATCCCAAACATTCCAAAGAAAGTAGCCAGCAGAATTTTTAGAAACTTTAGGTTTTGCATTTCTTATCAACTGCTCATTGTCTGTTATCAACTGATATATTTCTTTATACAAATTCCCTTCAAAATCACCTTGAGAAATTTTCTTATCCAACTCCGATTTATTGAGAGGTTTAACTTCATATTCATTACCGTCTGAAAAAATAACCTTTGATTCCAAAACATAATTTTCCATTTTGCCCCAACGCAGAGTCTTCTCGCCCGCACAATTGTTGCCGATCATTCCACCTAAAGCATTCATGTTTTTTGAAGCGGTATAACAAGGCAAGATGAGACCTTTCTCGAGAGTCTTTTTCTCAAAATCTCTATAAAACATCCCCGGTTCAACCCTTACCTCATTATCTTTTATCTCCTCAATTTTATTCATATACTTCGTCACATCAGCGATGATAGATTCGTTCAAGGCTCCGCCAGACATACACGACCCCGCCGCTCTCACGGTTATGGATTCATTTTGATTCTCTTTAGCCCACTTCACTAAATTTTTTATATCCTCGCTATCTTTAGGAAAGACAATAAGCTTGGGCATTACCACAAACAAGCTCGCATCTTTGGAATATTTCTTTAGAGTTTCCTCATCATTAAGGACCTCTCCTTTAAAAAACTTCTGTATCTCCTCTTTCATTACTGTAATTTGTTGAAGACTTTTAACTTTTTTATTACAAGCTTCTTCATCTCTTCAACACCTTCTGCCATAAATTTGTATGGAGCAAGCTCATCGGTACTCAAACCCATCTCTATACCCTTTTTATAAGCTTGACGAAGCTCTGTATTTATATGCACTATCCTTATACCGGCATCTATCGCTTCCATAACCTCCTCGTCAGTGTTGCCAGAAGCACCATGGAGAACCAGAGGGACGTTTACTTCCTTAGCGATCTCTTTGATGCGTTTGATATTAAGCTTTGGCTCACCAGACTTTATAAGACCATGGATATTACCAACAGATGGAGCAAAAAGATCGACCATCGTCTCTTCCACAAACCTCCTAGCATCTTCTACAGTCGTTTGAGTCTCAACCGAGACCCCATCTGGTATCTCATCTCGAAGCACCGAGCCTGAACCTATAAACCCAAGCTCCCCTTCTACAAGCATTTCTGGATATTTTTCTCTAGCGTAAGTTACCACCTCTTTAGTCATCATTACATTCTCCGAAAAAGGTTTTTCAGCTCCGTCTATAATGACCGCATCAAACTTGTTGTCCACTGCCTCCTTAGAAGCTTCTACCGAGTAGGTGTGGTCTGCGTTGAGAAATACAGGCAAACCCTTGTCTTTCATTACTTGCACAAGGGCTCGAATCTCTGCCACACCCAAGAAGCTCCTTTCCTTCTCCGATACACCAATGATTACTGGAAGTCCTAGTTCCTTCGCCCCCTCAACTACGGCATTGAACCCCTCAGAGTCCGAAACATTGAAGTGACCTATGGCTACCCCCTTCTCTTCTGCCCACACGATCCACTCTTTTAACATTCTGTTTACCATATTGGTTGCTATAATTGTATCATGCATGATTTTATAGCAGTTGGAGATATTGTTAAGGACACCTTTATCCGTCTTAAGGAAGCTGAAGTCAAAAAAATCGACAATGAGCACTCTACGCTTTGTATGGCTTTTGGAGAAAAGATACCTTTTGAGTTCGCCGAGGTAATCCACGCTGTGGGTAATAGCCCCAACGCTTCTGTGGCAGCAGCTCGACTAGGACTCTCATCTGCCCTTATATCAAACTTGGGTGATGACACAGACGGCAAGGACTCTTTAGCAGTTCTTGAAGCACAGGGAGTTGATACAAAATCTATCAAAATACATAAAGAGAAGACGACCAACAGTCATTATGTGCTCTGGTACCAAGACGACCGAACCATCTTGGTCAAACACGAAAAATATGAGTACAAATTTCCTGAAATTGCTCCACCAAAATGGCTCTATCTTTCTTCCTTAGGAGAGGACACTGTCGACTACCACAAAGAGATCACCGCTTATCTCATTATGAATCCAGCTGTATCGCTCGCCTTCCAACCCGGCACCTTCCAGATGAAATTGGGAACAACAGAGCTTAAAGATATCTACAAGAGAACCACTGTATTCTTCTGTAACATCGCCGAAGCAGAAAGAATCCTAGGAGTAGCTACTTTGGGTACAAAGGAGTTGATAAAAAGAATGTACACCCTTGGACCAAAGATCATCGTCCTGACCGACGGACCAAATGGTGCTTATGCTTATGCAGGGAAAGAAATTATATTTCAACCAACCTTTCCGGACGAGAAGCCTCCTTACGAACGTACCGGGGCTGGAGATGCCTTTGCTTCTACAGTGGTTTCTGCGCTTGCCTTGGGTAAGGATCTAGAAGAAGCTCTAAAGTGGGGTGCTATAAACTCTGCCTCCGTTGTGCAAAAAATAGGTGCTCAAAGAGGGCTTCTGACACGAAAAGAAATAGAGGAAAGGTTAAAAACCGCCCCAGATACTTTTAAATCAAAGATTCTATAGCTTTCTTTATAGCTTTTGTACCCATACCATAGTGTTCTATGAGTTCCTCGGGTGTACCAGACTGGCCAAATTCGTCACGAACGCCAATAAATTTTATAGGTACTGGGAAATTCTCTGCAAGACATTCTGCTACCGCACTACCCATTCCCCCATGCACCTGATGCTCCTCTACTGTAATAATCTTCCCTGCTTTTTTAGCCAAAGCTATTACAGCCTTCTCATCCAAGGGCTTAATAGTTGAAAGATTCATCACCTCCACCTCTACTTTGCCTTCTAACTCCTTTGCAGCCTCTAGAGCTTTGTGTAGAAGGGCTCCGGTAGCAATGATACCCACTTTAGGATTTTTTGATTCCCAAAAAATTTGAGCTCTACCGATTTCAAATGGGGTAGCTTCTGTCGTCATGATAGGTGTCTTCTCCCTAGCTAGACGCAAGTAAACAGGCGTACCATTTTTAGCTAGAGCTTGTGTCGCCTTCTTAGCTTCTATCGCATCACAAGGAGAGACGACAACCATGCGAGGGATAACCCTAGTGATAGCTATATCCTCCACCGCTTGATGTGTGCCTCCATCGGGACCCACCGATATACCTGCGTGGGAACCAGCTATCTTTACTGGTCTGTTGTTGTAGCAAATCGTGGTGCGGATCTGCTCCCAATTCCTCCCTGGGCTAAACATTGCATAAGAAGTAATAAAAGGGATCTTCCCCGAGGCCGCCATACCAGAAGCTACAGAAGCTAAGTTTTGCTCTGCTACACCAACCTCAATAAACCTTTTTGGGAATTTTTCTTTAAAAGGAAGGGTTTGAGAAGATTCTGTAAGATCTGCGCAAAGCGCCACAACTTGTGGGTCAGCCTCCCCCGCCTTCACAAGCCCTTCTCCAAAACCTTTTCTAATAGGAATTTGTTCAACATCTTTGTCGAACATCTTCGTATTCAGTTTTAAATTTGGATTAAGCATTTTATTCATGTTCTGACGTTATCTTACCTCCCAAAGTGCGTAGTTCTGCTAAAGCCATCTTGGCTTCTTCTTTATTTGGTGGTTTGCCGTGCCAGCGATAATCTCTCTCAAACTCCTTCACTCCCTTGCCGGGTATGGTATGAGCGATGATGACGGTTGGTTTTTCATAAATAGCCTTGGCTTTTTCAAATGCATCGGCTATTTCCTCCAAATTATGTCCATCTATTTCTATGACATACCAGTTGAAAGCCTTCCATTTGTCCGAGAGTGACTCAAGTGGCATTATATCCTCTGTATATCCATCTATTTGGATATTATTCCTATCTATCACCGCTACGAGATTGTTTAATTTATTTTTACCCCCTAGCATCACCGCTTCCCAAGACTGACCTTCATCAAGCTCGCCATCAGACATTAAACAATAAATTCTTCTTTCAGAATCTTTCATATCCATCTTGTCTGCCAAAGCCATCCCAACAGCTTGAGAGAGCCCAGATCCAAGCGGTCCAGAGCTTGTCTCGAGTGCGGGTAAGAAGTCTCTATGAGGATGCCCTTGTAGTCTCGAACCAAATTTGCGTAGAGTCTTTAATTCTTCGATCTTAAAGTACCCACTATGCGCCATAGTGGCATAAAGCACAGGACAAATATGCCCATTGCTCAAAACCACCCTGTCTCTCTCCTCCCAATCTGCTTCTTTTGGATTGTGTTTAAGTGTGTGAAAGTAAAGTATGGTAAAAATATCCGTCATGCCCAAAGGTCCTGCAGTGTGACCACTTCCAGCTTCTAAAAGCATGTCAATAATAGATATGCGGATGTCGTTCGCAATCTTTTTAAGTTCTAATGTTCTTTCGTAAGATATGTCCATAGTTCTTTAAAACCCGACCCCACTACAAGTCTTTTTACCCCCATTTCCCGAAGAATTTGATAATTCTTTACACTTACTCCGCCATCTACACTTATAGGCATTTGGGGGAACTTGTTTTTTACCTCTCTTATTCTATCAAATGCTTGAGGATCAAAAGGATGCCCCTGCTCCCCGATCTCTCTTATAGACATAATCTGCACAAAATCAAAATTTGGTATCACTTTGGAAGCTTCTTCAAGATTCACACCCATTTCTATACCAAGACCAAGCTCTATTTTATTTCTCGCTTCCAAAATTTTTTCGTTAAATTTATGCACTATAATCCTTCTTGCTCCTCTGTCTATCCATCTCTCCACCAACTCTTCTGGAAACTCGACCATCAAATGAACTTCGAAGTCTCTATCCATCGGAACCCAAATATCTGCATCCACAATATCTAGATGCACTGTCGTGGCCTCACTTGGCAATGAAGCCAACTTCTCTACCAAATCTTGCGCACCTGTTGGAAGAATTGCGGGGATGATCTCACTCATGGACTACTCTATCAAACTTAGCAATACGTCTTGTGTGTCTCTCATCTTTAGAAAAAGGAATTTCGAGCCATTCGCGCACAGCCTTCATCGCTTCGTCTTCAGTGACAAACCTAGCTCCGATAGACAAAATGTTCGCGTCATTATGATCACGAGAAAGCTTTATGATTGAGTCGTTATCTTCCACCAAAGACTTCCCTCCACCATAGAAAACCGTTGCTCTGACGTTTTTAAACCTATTAGCAAGCATGGCCTCACCCTGACCAGAGCCCCCCATTACAACCCCTCTCACATTACTGGGGTTCATCGCCACCTCTCTGGCTACTTGAGAGATAAAGTCTGGAAAATCATCTTCTTCGTTATATTCATAAGAACCTTTATCCACCACTTCGTGGCCAAGACTTTGAAGAAACGGCACAAGCTTCTGTTTGAGTCCAAACCCCGCATGATCTGAAGCTACAAAAATTTTCATTTTATTTTATTGAACTTCCCGATTTCACAACATGTTCTACGAGTGTGTGGGTATATCCCATCTCGTTGTCGTACCAAGCCATAACCTTTACCAAATTACCATCTATCACTCTTGTAAGTGGGAGATCGACTATAGAAGCATGAGCCGAATCGCGAATGTCAGAAGAAACTATAGGTTCATCCGTCACCTCAAATATATCTTTCCATCTATCTGTCTTGGAAGCTTCTGTGAGAATCCTATTCACCTCTTCTACTGAAGTGTTCCTCTTGGAAATAAAGGTGATGTCGGCAATAGACCCAACGACCGTAGGTACACGGATTGAGATGCCATCAAACTTGTTTTCAAGTTGTGGCAGTGCTTTAGCTACGGCTATGGCGGCGCCAGTACTTGATGGCACCATGTTTTGAGCTGCGGCTCTTCCATCTCTCCAATCACGTTTATTAGGACCATCAACCAAGTTTTGAGAAGCGGTGTAGGAGTGGACTGTGTTGAGCACGGCCTTCTCTATCCCTAGAGCTTCGTCGAGTATAGCCATAACTGGACTTGCTGCGTTTGTGGTACAAGAAGCGTTGGAAGATATCTGACAGACTCCGAGCTTTTCTTCATTTATTCCCATAAGAACCGTTGCTCCTTCTACCCCCGGTACTGGGTTATCCTTCATTGGAGCGGTGACAACCACACGCTTAGCACCTGCGTCCAAGTGGACCTTAGCCTTCTCATAGCTTGTATAAAGACCTGTAGACTCCACAACTACATCAACATCCAAATCTCTCCAAGGCAACTCACTAGCCTCTTTTATAGAGAGAAATCTTACTTCGTCTCCATTAATCACTAGAGCAGAATTGTCTTCCCTTACCTTGATATCAAACTTACTTTGACCATAGACGGTATCGTATTTCAAAAGATAGGCAATGTTTTTGATATCACCAAGGTCGTTCATGGCGACGACATCTATCTTCTTGTTTTCTCTGGCAAGTTTATAAAAAGCTCTACCAATACGCCCAGCACCGTTTATTGCTACTCGAATTTTAGACATGTTTTTATTGTATCACTTATTCTCCCACTCCAGCTGGTATTGTGGGTGCTACAGATTCCTTCTTTTCATCCTTCTTTACAGCTGCACTGTGACCATCAACCTCATAAGAGGTATTTTGAGCTTCGAAGAAGTTCACTAGTTCAAAGACGTCGGTGGCTGTAGACATCCACTTGGCAGGATTCGTCGCGTTATAAAACTTTGGAAGACCGAGTTCCTCCATGCGTCTGTCGGCCACATATTGGACATATTGATTCACGTATTCAGCATTAAGCCCAAGTATTCCTTGAGGGAAAAGGTCTCTGTTGTACTCTGTTTCAAGATTCACTCCTTCAATAATAATGTCGCGAATCTCTTGGGCAAAATCTTGAGTCAAAAGTTCTGGATTCTCTTCTAGAATATTGTGAACCAAATTCATACCAAACTTGAGATGTAGAGACTCATCGCGTAGTACCCAATTAATCATTGATCCAAAATTCCTCAACTGATTTCTCTGTCGGAAAGAAAGAGCCACCATAAATCCAGAGTAGAACCACACGCCCTCCATCACAATATTTGTAGCTATTAAGTTCCTCAAGAAATCTTTCTTACCTTCCATGTTTCCTACATCGAGAGAACCCTCTGTCATTCTCTTCATATATTTATTGATATAAGCCTCCTTAGCCGTCATAGAAGGAACACTAAGATGAAGGTTAAAGATGTTTTCCCTATCAAAAGGAAAAGTCTGTAAGACGTACTCAAAGGCTACACAATGATTTGCCTCCTCCCACATCTGCTTGGCAAGATACAAATGACACTCTGGAGATTTGAGATATGGATAAATACCCAAAGCTATAGAACGATTAACGATGAGTTCCGCAGGGTTGAAGAACGCCATGAGAAATTTAACAGCATGTTTTTCGTCATCGGTCATTTTAGACCAATCCTCAAGATCCTCCTTCAATGCTATCTCGTGAGGAAACCATGTGTTTCTTACTGCCTGATTATACAAATCATACGCCCATTGATAGCGTATAGGATGCAAATTCATGTCATCTGGAGACGCTTTTCCTACTAGCATTTTGATATTTATTCTTTAATTAATTTCTACTGACAATCATCACAAATATTTGCATTAGCCGGATCATCTGGCGCATGCACCACAAGAGAAGATTTGGGTTGTGAAGCTGGTCTAACCTCAACCTTTTCCGGAAGAGATATGGTCACAACTTGTCCGGACTCAACCGATTCAACCTCCTCCGTTTTTTTTACTACAGGCATCTCTTGTATAAGCTTTGGCTGAACTTCTGGTTTATCCCATGTAGGGGTTTTGGGTAGATTGGATTCCAAGACGATAGAACCAAAACCTTTTTTACCCATAGCCGCTCCCTTATTTACCGCTACTGTAGACTGCTCTGCTGTGTGTCTTGGCTTCATATGGAGATAGTAAGTGGTCTTAACTCCCTTCTCCCAAGCTGTCTCGTATATCCTCATGGTGTCATCTATATCTCTTGTCTCAAGATACATGTTCCTAGAAAGTGCTTGGTCTACCCACTTCTGCGCTCTAGCAGCCACTTCTATATAAGCATAGGGTGAGGTGGTGAAAGAAGTTTTATAGATAGCTTTTATATGGTCAGGTATTTCTGGTATTAGAGAGATATCACCCTGATACTCTATAATCCTACCCTTAACCCTCTCCCATAGATCCATGTTCTTCAAATCTCTCACGAGATTGTGGTTTATATCTATATACTTACCACTAATCTTATTCCTAGAAAATACTTGAGAGAACCTCGCATCTATACCAGGCACAGTACCAACCACAAGTCCTATGTTGGCATTTGGAGCTACGGCCATGAGAGTAGCGTTTCTTATCCCGAGCTTCACCTTCTCCCTAAGCACATTCCAATCAAGGCCACGATGATGACTCGACTTATCCACAGTGAGTTTAACCCCCCTTCTTTCTTCCAAAATCTCAAGAGTATCGAAAGGAACCATACCTTTTGACCAGCGCGAACCTTCAAAATTTTGATAACTTCCTCTCTCACGAGCCAAATTTACTGACTCATCTATTGCCATATAAGAAACAAACTCAAATATTCTATCGGTAAAGTTGTAGGCGTGTTCGGAATCGTATGCCAACCCCAATCTTTCAAACACATCTGCAAGTCCCATCACCCCAAGACCAATTGCTCTGTTTTCTCTGTCTGACTTCACAGCTTCTTTGACCGGTAGCTGATTTATATCGATAAGATTATCAAGTTGACGGACAGCTAGACGGACAGACTCTTCAAGTTTTTGCCAATTTACCTCTTTCTCTCTCACGTGAGCAGCAAGATTGAGAGATGCAAGGTTACAAACAGCAATGTTCTCCCTATCTTGTGGTAAACATATCTCGGTACACAAGTTGGACATGTGTATAGTGCCTGTGTTGTTGTTTAAAGCTCTGAGGTTTATAGGGTCCTTCCAGGTTATCCAAGGATGAGAAGTTGTCTGGAGGGAAACAAGTATCTTTCTCCAAAGTTCTCTAGCTGGCATCTTCTTCCAAGCTCTTATTTCTCCTTTTTCTACTAGCTCAATATATTCGTTATATCTTTTAGAAAAAACTTTGCCGTAGATCTCATTTAGATCCGCTGTTTCGGCTGGATCAAAGAGATACCAATCATCGCCAGCCTTCACCCTCTTCATAAACTCATCGGAAATATAGGCAGCTGTATTTGCTGTCCTCATCCTTAGATAATCATCTCCGGCATTATGCTTCCAGTCCAAAAATTCTGGGAAGTCTAAATGCCAATTCTCCATATAGAAACAGAGAGCTCCCTTCTTCTTTCCACCTCTCTGTATTGCACGGATAGCAGTGTCAATAATTTTGGCGAAAGTTGTTGGTCCAGTGGAGACTCCACCAAAGTTTGATTTCAAAGGAGAGCCAGCAGCTCGAAGTTTGGAAACGGAAGCACCCAACCCTCCAGAACCCTTAGACAAAAGCATGACATCAGAAACCGACTTAGCAATATGCTCCATATCGTCATGAATCTCAAGAAGGAAACAGTTAGAAAGAGATGCTCGTACAGTGCCAGCACCAACGTTTGTTGATCCTCCAGCAATATACTCGTGCTTACTCATCTTCTCGTAAAACCTGATAGCCCAAGAGGTTGGATCATCTTCGTTATAAGAGAGACCCATAGCAACACGCATAAATATGTATTGAGGAGTCTCAAGGGGTTTTTGGTCGATATCTTTCATGCCATAACGATTCATAAGACCATCAAGACCGGAGTAGAGAAAGAGTTCGTCTCTATCTAGATTGATGGCAGTAGAAATTTTTTCTAAATCAAACTTTTGTATCATGTTTGGGTGAAGCCTTCCCTTTGCTACACCTTCTTCTATAAATTTTTTGAAACTTTCTTGATGCTTTTTATTGAGACCCGCTCTATCATCTGATTGATACCACCCAACGACCTTTTTATATATAGTTTTTAAGAGAAGTCTTGTGGCAATTTTATCAAAATCTATATCTTCTTTAATGTTTTGGATAGCCGCATTAATGGTAGCCTGATCCATCTCGTCAGAAGTGATGCCGTCATAGACGGTTAAGCGAGTATCATTGGCTATTTGCATCACTTTGGCTATAGGATCCACAAGTCCCCTTGTCTCACGCTCAATGGACTTGTTGATATAATCTGCGTTCCAAGGTTCCTTCGTGCCATCTCTCTTTGTTACATACATTTTGGTTCTTTTTTAAGAGCTTGTTGGTATATATTTTAGAGGAATAGAAGTTCAGAGTCCTGGGGATAACCTAATTTCTTTTCATCATGTAATTTTTGGCAGATGTGTAAAGATGTGTGTCAAAAGAGCTAGAAATACATAGACCAAATGGGTGTGTCCTTTAGAAAATTATTGTCCTATTGATAAAATTTCACCCACTTCTATACCAGCCGTGTCGGAAAATAGAGATGGAACCTCAAGAACATATTTTATCTTCCCCAAAGGAGTGAAAATGGTTGGAAAAGTCTCTGGCTTCACATCCTTTTCAATACCAAAGACTCTTCCATCCCGATCTATCCAGATGATATCTATAGCAAAATTCATATCCTTCATCCAAAAGCCGTAAACACCTTCTTCTTCAAAGGTAAAAAGCATGCCCTCTCCCTCTTTTAAGTCTTTCCTACCAGAAAGTCCCAAATTTCTCTCTTTATATGTATCTGCCAAATCCACCTTTAAACTTGTATCACCTACTTTTATCCATGCTTTTTGGTCAGATACTCTAAAAACTAATATAAATACCCCCAGCAACAAAACAAAGAGAATTATTTTCTTCATTTGTATAAGTATACCTAACAAAAAAGCCCCTTTCGGGGCTTTTTTGTTACAAGACCCAAAGGGTCTTACATCGGACGACGATTCATGCCTGGAGAGCGAGGCTCTAGAGGACGAGCTACGTTTACCGTAAGCTTGCGACCATCAAAGTCCTGACCATTCCACATGTTGATTGCGGCGTTAGCCTCATCTTCATTTGTCATCTCAACGAAACCGAATCCCTTTGAGCGACCAGTCATACGATCGATTATGATCGAAGCTGATGTCACTGCACCTGCTTTAGAAAAAGCATCTTTAAGATTCTGTTCAGTCGAAGTGTAAGGAATACCTCCGACGTAAAGCTTGGTTGTCATCTAACTATTTTGCTGACCTAAATATTAAACATGTAAGCGTCAGCGATTCTCTACTTCGTTAACTGGGAAACCAGAAACCTTTGGAGAAACTTACACTGCTCCTGATCCTAGCATATTAGGCACTTTTTGTCAATCTCTTTTTAAATCTAAACAAACAGAGTCAATACAATATCTTTTGCCAGTATTCGTTGGACCATCGTTAAAAACATGTCCAAGATGCGCCCCACATTTAGCACATTTGACCTCGGTTCGATGCATATTGAAGCTATTGTCTTCTTCTAAAAGAAGATTCTCTGTGTTGGCAGGGTTATCAAAAGATGGCCAGCCCGTACCAGAGTCAAACTTAGCTTGAGAGGAGAAGAGGTTTGCCCCACAATTCTTACAAACATACATCCCCTTATCTTTAGTTTCCACATAATTTCCAGAAAACGGTGCTTCTGTCCCATTTTCAAACATCACTCTCCTCTCCTCTTCTGTTAGACCTGCTCGTCCGGTAGACGGGTTTTTATTTATTTCCTTCATTCGAACTTTGTTTATCCATCATTTCATCTTTCTTTATAAATTCTATAGCCCTCTTTATATGCCTGATTATATGATGACCAACTAAATAATTGACGACAAAACCCGTTATCAAAACAGAAGCAAATAGCAAAATAACGTAAATAATATTATTTTTTATAAAATTCTTAAGAAGAGATGGAGATTCAACATTCAAAGACAAATCTCTAGTATTACCCGCCATATCAATTGCTCTGACGATAACAATCAAATTACCCGAACCAGAGAGAGGAACTTGAAACGGGCTCTCCGCCTCGACAAACACCGGCGAAACACTGGTGGATTCTGCTTTATCTATAATTCCAATCTCATATCTTCCAATACCAGACAAATTGTCTGTGGTAAAGAAAGAAACCAAAGCTCTATCAATCAGGGCTGTGGAGGCCGTGATGTAGTTTAACTGTGGTCTGAATTCTGCCGGAGGCTTGGTATCAATCCGAACCAAAAAATGTCCTGTCGTACCCCAAACACCATTCTTTGTCGCTTTGATGTGGAAATACCACAACCCATCTTCCAAGTTTTCAAAACCTTTGTTCGTCTCACTTGTCAACACTTTATTTTCTGGAATCGTAGATGGTTTGTTGTCTAAGATAAAACTGAAGCCTTCAACTCCTTGATCCTTCTCCCAAGAAATACTCGGACTGTTGTTGTTATACCACTCTCCTTGAGAAGGATGCGTCTCGGAGAAAATCCTCACGCCTTCAGGTGGTTTTACTAATATAGTGTAGTCAGCTCTACCAAGCTCGGCATTCATCTCGCTTCCTAATCCATTGTTTAAAAAAACTTTTGAACTAGCATCAATGACAATAGAAGCTCGCCCAGTCCTTTTAGACTTGAAAGTTATAGTGCCTATAAGGCCTGAACCAGTGGTTATACCATTTGTGATCACGCCTACATAACTAGCAGTACCCTTAGAATTATCAAACCTTGGTGGCTCTACCCAAACTCCTATAACAGATTCCCCACCAGTTGGTCTTACTATCTCAAGCCTACTACTATCAAAACTCACTCTAACTTCCAAACCATTCACACTCGCACCTCTAGTATTTAAAAGTATTGGTATATCAAAAGTGGTGCCCTCTACAAAACTTCCAGTCCTTGGAGAAAAATAGATTTCTGGTCTGATCAAAAGCTTGGAAACATCGATGTCTACAAATTGAGCCGAAACAACACTCCCAAAAACCAAAAAAGTGATCAAAGGGGGAAAGATAACAAAAAGAGACCTATTAATCATAATTTCTCTATATCTTTTATTTCTTTAGTTATAACCGTCTCTGCATCTTCTAAGTCTTTAATGATCTCTCTGACCTGCTTTCTTTCTTCCGCATTATTCTTACTGTCTAAAGCGTTATCCATATCCTCATGAAGAACTTTGAAGGATTTGATCACTACCTCTT